>JAEEUX010000149.1 GCA_016290695.1 Oscillospiraceae bacterium | reverse complement strand
AAAGACTGTGTCACTACATCACAGATGACAATCCACCCCTCAGACTCGTCGGCTGCGCCTCCGAGCCAGCTCCCCTTATCCAAGGGGAGCGAAAGAGGGTGCCGACTGTTGCCTTTGCTCCCCGTATAACGCCGCCGCGTTTTCGCTCCCCTTTCAGGGGAGCTGTCAGCGAAGCTGACTGAGAGGTAAACGGTTTTGTATCAACCATAATGCTTCCGACTTCACGTTACCTTCCAGGTTATTCGGCGCTTTTTACTGCGCTCATGAGGTCGGAATGGAGGAAGGCGTAGAGAGTATTGCCATAGAGGGTGAGTATCTGCTCGGAGGCGGCGGTGGAGACAGAGACGCAGCAGGCTGCGCCGACCTTACTGTCGAACCAATAGACGTATCCCTCGCCGCCGACGCGGTAGATAATGTCGGCGTCCAGGCCGGAAATATTAACGACGGCGGTTTTTGCCTCCGCCTCGGGGACAGTGACCGTACTGAGATAAGCGCAGCCGCCCTCGGGCGCGGCGTCCATCGGCTCGGCGCGGTAGGTGAAGGCGATACCGTCGCGCGTGAAGCGCATCTGGGCCGCGCGGCTGCCGTCCTCGCGTTCTACTACGCCGTAGGAAACCTCGGTGCTGCCGTCCGGCGCGTACATATAAACGCCCGTCTCGTCATAAAGGCCCTCGGGGCTCGTTTCCGTGAAGCTTTCGCCGGGGGCGAGCTCCTGGCCGGTTTTCGCGCCGCCGGAGCAGCCCGCAAAGAGCGCGGCTATGAGGATTAAAGCCGCGAGCGCGGCGATGGTTTTTTTCATGGTGTGGTATTCTCCTTTGGGTGTTGCATAACAAACTGCACTAACTTTATTAATACAGTAAACACGGTAAGCTTACCGCAGACTTGTGGTTTTGTCAAGAGGGGATGGTGGAAATGTTGGAAATTTTGATGATTATAGGGGGATGGCGGCCGCCGGTATTTCCGGATTATGTTCGTTACAGAACATTATAACATAGTTTAGACGGGCGCACACTACAAAAAGTTCCCGCCATGCTTGTGCAAAACAGACAAAGTTCGACGTAAAATCGCACAAACAATAGTAAATAATGCTTTACAGAGCGCGGCGCGGCATATATAATTTAATGTAGAGGAGCTTTTTGTGTCATTTGGCGCGCATTGTTTTTAGAGGTAACATTTATTATACATGTATATGCATCAGAAATGCATCGTGCCATGCCCGTTAAATTCTGCTAATGACAAATGCGCTGCAAGCCCCTCATCCGTCGCCTTCGGCGTGGCGGGCGGTCGAGGGCGCTTCGCGCCTACAGTATAGGATTTTTATTTTTATCAACCATATGGGATTGTGCAAATGGCAGGTGCCTTGCGGAACGCTGAGGACAGCGTTCCCTACCGGACGTGGTTCAACCATATGGGATTGTACAAGTGGTGGGTACCATGCCGGGGGCAAGCCCCCGGCCCACAGGCAAGCCCCCGGCCCACATGGGTGCAGTGGAACCATATGGGATTGTGCAAGTGGCAGGTGCCTTGCCGGGGGCTTGCTCCCGGGGCACGGTATAGGATTTTAGATATACGGCATGAAATTACATGTTTTTTGCTTTTATATTTTACACATTTTGTTTTAAATTTTGCGGCTTGGCCGCTGTTTGAAAGGAGCGATCATCTATGGACTACAAGGCGCGTTCTGCTGAGCTTGTGGCTAAAATGACAACGGAGGAGAAGGCTTCGCTTTGCTCAGGGCTGAGCAACTGGCAGCTTAAGAGCATAGACAGGCTCGGGCTCAGGGGCGGCTATCTTACGGACGGGCCGCACGGCCTGCGTTTTCAGGCGGAGGGGATGCCAATGGGCGTGAGCGTTCCGGCGACCTGTTTTCCGGCGGCCTGCGCTTCGGCCTGCTCCTTTGACCGGGGGCTCCTTTTCGAGATAGGCGCGGCTATCGGCGACGAATGCCGCCAGGAGGGCGTGAGCCTCCTGCTCGGACCGGGCGTGAACATCAAGCGCAGCCCCCTCTGCGGGCGCAATTTTGAGTATTTTTCCGAGGATCCGATGCTCGCCGGTGAGATGGGCGCGGCCTTTGTAAAGGGCGTTCAGAGCCGGGGCGTGGGCGTTTCGGTGAAGCATTACGCGGGCAACAACCAGGAGACGCGCCGCCTCATCGTGGACAGCGTGATGGACGAGCGGACGAAGCGCGAGATTTACCTTACCGCCTTCGAGCGCGTGGTAAAGCAGGCGCGGCCCTGGACGGTGATGTGCGCGTACAACAAGCTCGACGGCGAATACTGCTCGCAGAACGAGGCGCTGCTTACGGGCGTTCTGCGCGACGAATGGGGCTTCGGCGGCGTCGTCGTTTCCGACTGGGGCGCGGTGAGCGACCGCGTGAAGGCGCTCAAGGCCGGGCTGGACCTCGAAATGCCCGGGGGCGACACATGGAACGACGGGGAAATCGTGCGCGCGGTGAAGGAGGGGCGGCTCGGCGAAGAAACGCTCGACAAGGCGGCTCGGCGGCTCGTGGAGCTGATGCTCAAAATGAACGAGCTGAGCGCCTATGAGTACGACGCCGACGTTCATCACGCGCTTGCGCGGCGCGCGGCGATCGCGTCCAGTGTGCTTCTTAAAAACGACGGGCTGCTGCCCTCGTCCATCTTCAAAAACGCGGCGCTCATCGGCGCGGCGGCGAAGTCTCCGCGCTATCAGGGCGGCGGAAGCTCGCACATGACGCCGACGCAGCTCGACAACGCCGTGCGCGAGTTCACGAAGGCGGGGCTGCGGTTCGATTACGCCGAGGGCTACGCCCCGGACGCGCTCGAGCCGGATGAAGCGCTGATCAGCGAAGCCTGCCGCGTCGCGCGCGGGAAGGACATCGTTTACATCTTCGCGGCGCTGCCGGAAAAAATGGAGAGCGAGGGCTTTGACAGGCGCGGCATCGAGATGCCGAGGGCGCAGACGGAGCTTATCCGCCGCGTTTCGGAGGTCAACAGGAACATCGCGGTCATTCTCTCCTGCGGCGGCGTCGTGGACATGAGCTGGGAGAAGTACGCGCGGGCGATTTTGCTGACTTATCTCGGCGGGCAGGCCACCGCGAGCGCGACGGTGGAGATTTTGCTCGGGCGCGTCAACCCCTGCGGCAAGCTGGCCGAGACATGGCCCGTCAGCCTCGACGAGCTCCCCGCGAGCCGTTATTTCCCCGGCGAGGGGCGCACGAGCGAGTACCGCGAGGGGCTTTACGTCGGCTACCGCTGGTTCGACAGCGCGGGCAGGACGCCGCGTTATCCCTTCGGCTACGGCCTGAGCTACACAACATTCAGGCTCGCCGACCTCTATTTGAGCGACACGCACGCGGCGGACGACGGGGAGATAACCGTCGGCTGCAAGGTGACGAACACGGGCACGATGCCCGGCGCGGAGATAGTTCAGCTTTACGTCGCGCCGCCCGAGGGCAAGGCCTTCCGCCCGGCGCAGGAGCTCAAGGGCTTCGAGAAGGTGCGCCTCAATCCCGGCGAGAGCAAGACCGTCTGGTTCAAGCTCGGCGGGCGCGATTTCGCGCATTATGAGCCGGAAAGCGGGCGCTGGTGCGTTGAAAGCGGGGACTATGAGGTGCGCGTCGGCGTTTCGAGCCGCGATATACGTCTGCGCGCGTCGGTGAAGGTCGAGAGCGCGAGCGCGGTGTTTGCAGTGGACAGGCGCGCGGAGCTGCCGGATTATTACGCGCCCCGTAAGGGGCTCGAGGTTTCGGACGCGGAGTTTGCGTCGCTGCTCGGGCGCGAAGCGCCGCATTACGGCGTGAGGCCGTACACGGTGGATTCGACGCTTTCGGAGGCGCTGGAATGTGAGGCCGGGCGCGCGGCGCTGGGGCGGTACCTTGAGCCGGGCGAGGGCGAGGATGATCAGCTCAGGCGGATGTTTGCCGCGATGCTGCCGGATATGCCGCTGCGCTCGCTGAATATGTTCGGAGACCCGCAGCTTTCGCGCGGGAACCTGGCGGAGTTTGTGGAGAAGCTGAACGCGTCGAAGTAGTGCGGGGGAACCATGGTGGTGGATGCGATTCGTTAGCCTCGACCTCTCAGTCAGCCTGCGGCTGACAGCTCCCCTTATCCAAGGGGAGCGAAGGCGCTTCGCGCGGGGGCGCGGGGGAACCATGGTGGTGGATGCGATTCGTTAGTTTCGACCCCTCAGTCAGCCTGCGGCTGACAGCTCCCCTGAGAGGGGAGCGAAGGCGCTTCGCGCGGCGATACATATATAAATATACATAATACATAACACATGGTTTTACTGTCCGGAGTGGATTCATTTTCCGCTCCGGGCTTTTTTTGCGCTTTTTAAAGATGTCAGTGAATGTCAGTTGCCCTTGGAGATATTTTCGTGGCGCGGGAGGTGATTTGTCATGGAGAAGGACGGGGAGGCGCGGGACGCCGGGAACGTGCTTGTGCGCTCCGCGCAGGCTCTTTTGGGCATGGAGCTGCCGGCGGACAGCGAGCTGCGAAGCGAGCTTGCGGCGCTGGGTTTGGAGCCGACGGGGGCGCAGGCACTGCTGTTCGTTCAGTTTCGCAAGGCGCTCGAGGGGGACAATTCGGCGGCGAAATTCGTGCGCGACGCGGCTGGGGAACTGGCGGCGGCGGAGGAGGGCGATGGCGCGGCGGTGTTTCGCGGGATGAGCGACGCGGAGCTGCGGGCGATGGCGGGGGGCGCAGAGAGGCGCGATCCATTGCATTAGCTTCGACCTCTCAGTCAGCTTCGCTGACAGCTCCCCTTATCCAAGGGGAGCGAAGGCGCTTCGCGCGGGGATGGTGCTTTTTTGGGAAGGAGTTTTGGATTATGACTGAACGCATACGGGAGATGGCGGCGGAGATGGCGAAGCGGGAGCTTTCGCGCAGGTACTACGCCGAATATCTTGCCTATGTGCAGGGGGAGGACTGGATCCGGGGGCGGTTTTCGGAGTTTCTGGCCGCGCGGGTGCAGGAATTCATCGAGGCCGAGACGGGCAACGCCTACGACATCCTTCTTATCGAGACGCCGCCGCAGCACGGCAAGACGGCCTGCGTTACGGAGACTCTGCCGAGCTGGTATCTCGGGAAATGGCCCTCGAAGCGCGTGATTCTGGCAAGCTACAACGAGACTACGGCGCAGCGCTTCTGCCGCCGCAACCGCGAGAAGCTTACCCAGTTCGGCGCGGCGCTCTTCGGCGTGACGCCGGGGAAAATTAACCGCGCGACGGAGTTTGAGCTTTTCGGCGGCACGGGGCGGCTCATTTCACGCGGCATCATGAGCGGCATTACGGGAAATCCGGCGAACCTGCTCATAGTGGACGACCCCGTGAAGAACCGCATGGAGGCGGACAGCCCGACCTACCGGGCGCGGCTTTGGGAGGAATGGCAGAACAGCCTCAAATCCCGCTTCGCGGCGGGGGCGAAGGCCGTCGTCATAATGACGCCGTGGCACGAGGACGACCTCGCGGCGCGAATTTTGGCGAGCGAAAGGAACGTGACGCTGCTGCGTCTGCCCGTCGAGGCCGAGGAAAACGACCCGATGGGGCGCGCGCCCGGAGAGCCGCTTTGCCCGGAGCTGGGGAAGGACGCGGCGTGGCTGGAGCAGTTCCGCGCGAGCTATATTTCCGACGCGCGGGGCGGGTCGCGGGCATGGCGGGCGCTATATATGTGTTCGCCGCGAGCAGAGGACGGCAATCTCGTCAAGCGCGAGTGGTGGCGGCGCTTCCGTCTTTCCGACGCGCCCGATTTTTCCGAGCAGCTTATCAGCGTTGACGCGGCCTTCAAGGGGGGCGAAGCGAGCGATTTCGTGGCGATAACCGTCTGGGGGCGGCGGGGGACGGACTACTATCTGCTCTACTGCCTCAACCGCCGCTTTGACTTCCCGCAGACGATCTCCGCCATAAGCGCGGCGCGCGCTCTCTACCCGGCGGCGCGGCGCATCCTCATCGAGGACAAGGCTAACGGCCCGGCGATAATTTCGGTTCTGGGGAAGAAGCTTTCCGGCGTCGTGCCCGTTACGCCGCGGGGCGGCAAGGTTGCGCGGGTCAACGCCGTGTCGCCCGCGATCGAGAGCGGACACGTTTACGTCCCGGAGGGGGAGGCGTGGGCCGAGGAGGTCCTTGACCAGTGGACGGCGTTCCCGAACGCAGGGCATGACGACATGGTGGACAGCGCTTCGCAGGCGCTGGATAGGTTTTTGCTTGCGCCGCAGGGCGAAACGCAGCTTGCGCCGTCCGGCGCGGGTGAGGCATTCGGCGCCGGGGCGTATGAGGTGTATTGAGGGCGCGCGGTTGCGCGCGCAGCGGGGGTGCGGGTGAACCATGTCGGTGCATACTATTCTTTACCCTCGACCTCTCAGTCGCCTGCGGCGACAGCTCCCCTTCTCCAAGGGGAGCGAAGGGTGCGGCGCGCGGCCCGGTGGGCACGCCCGGGCCCGCGCACCCTACCGAACCCTGCAGGCGCGAAACGGGCCGCCCGGC
>JAEEUX010000148.1 GCA_016290695.1 Oscillospiraceae bacterium | reverse complement strand
TGCTCGGCAATTTCCTTCAAAACCTCATTCGGAACCTCCCCGGAACCCTTGTCGGTCTCAACAACGAGCGCGACGGAAGACTTAACTATCTCGCTCACAGACGCCTTCGGCAGCTCTACCTTGACTTCCTTCGCGTCGCCGGTAACTTCCGGCTTAATGACGATGGAATCAGCCTTCTTCTCAGCCGCGTTCTTAATGACCTCGGTCACGGCCTTCGCCTCAACCGTTGCCTTGGCAACGCCGTTAGCGTCGGCCTTGGCCTCGGGCTTAATGGTCACGGCGGAGGGCTCAGTAACCACCGCAGGCGTGTCGGGTTCACTGCCGGAAGAATAATTCGCCGCGCCGCCGACAAGTACGTCAAGCTCCATAGTCTGGATGAGGCAGGAGGGCAAAGTGTTATAATTGCTTACTTCTCTCATAATGCCGCTTTCATCGGATATAGAGCTATCTACTTTGGGATAAATCTCCGCGTGAAGCTTCGTGCGGCCCCTTGCGTTGCCGATGACGACGCCGTTAATTACCGACGCCACGGCTTCGTTCTCGGGCTTAATGGCAAGACGCGCGCGGTTTGCCTCGTCTCCGTTATCCGGCGCCGCAAGCAGCAGCATAGCTCCGACATCAAGCCTTATCGTATTTGAATATAGGTTCCCGTCGGGGTCTGTAAGCCCGGCGACATTATAGAGGAGGTCTTCAAGCGAAGCATCTGCGGAGCGAACGACGGCATCGTTTACTACGCTGCCGGTGGTATAGACCTTCACCGGGGCGGTTTCCGTGATAGTCGTTTCGCTGCGGCTTTCTTCAAACGTTTCTTCCGGGATATCGGCGGTCAGGGTGATTATCGCCGTGCCGCCGGAAACGAGGTCGAATTCCTCGCTCTTGGAAACAACGCCGCCGCAGTTGATATAAACGCGCTCATTAGCGGCGTTCTCGCTGCCGGTGTTCTTTACAGTAACGGTAAATTCCGCGGTATTCCTGTCAAGCAGCTCATAGTAGGCGTCGCTTATCTCTATCAAGGCGTCATACGAGAATTCTTCCACCGTTCTTGCGTGCTCATAATCTCCCGACGAGACCGCTGCTACAAGCGAAACACCCTCCAGGGCTTCGGGAACATCCCACTCGACGGTCACTGTCTCGCTGCCGCCGCCGATAAGCTTGCTTATTTGAGCAGAGCCTACAAAGCTCTCCTCCTCGCCTTCTATCATATAAAGCTCAACGTCCACGTCGCTCATCGTAAGGATGGATTCGTTCTTCACGGTGATATTTACCGGCATGGCTTCACGGCCTGCGCTCACATCATCGGCGTTATCGATGCTTATTGAATAGCGTTCCTCATTGAAGTTGAAGTCCGAGCTTATAAGGGCTCGATTATCCGTATTCTCGGCGGGCATAAGCTTTCCGCCGATTTCCGTGAGCTCAGACATACCCTTGAGGTACACGCAGCGCAGATATCCGTCGCCGATAAGCACGCAGTCAATATCGCTGAAGCTTGCGCCCTGCTCGTCCGTCATCTGAACGGGCTCCGTCCACATGCTTGAGTATACGGTTTTTATAACGGGGTCGCCCGCGCGGACCTTGCCCACTTCGCCGTTTATGTCGGGGGTGACGGTCCAGTTGATAGGCTGGCCTTCGCCGTCTGCGGCGGGATATGTAAGAGGCAGGTCATTCTCGTCTGTGTACTGATACTCGTGGGCGGTAAAGGTCTGCATCGCCATATACATCTGGCGCTCGGAATAGTAGTTTTCCGGCTGAGTGGCCTCAGGGCTGTTTATGTCTATGCCGCTCTTCATGCTTATGCCGCTTTCGGTCCAGGTAAGATAGACGTTGTTTCCGTCCGAATTTACGATAAACTCAGTGTAGGGGTTATTCTCGTCCGCCTTCAAAATAACGCTTTCGCCCGAATTATAACCGCAAAACTTATTCTGCAGCAGGACCTTTTCCCCGTTCACTTCGGCTTTTATCATGTGATTAATGATATCGCTGATATTCTGCTTCACGATGTCGCCGCCGCTGATATAATACAGCGTCACGCCGTCCGGCGCGTCCATGAGCTCCAGATAATTCTGGTTGTAATCGTCGTTTGTAAGGCGCATGGCGGGATAAAAGGTTTTTTCCTCGAAATCATAGAGCTGGAGGAAAATATCTCTGTCGTTGATCGTATCCAGAGATTTATCCATGTCCACAAGATAGGCCGACACGGCGTATTGACCGCAGTTGATGGTTTCGTGCTCAACGATTTTCGGGTCGCTGCCGAGGCTTGCAAAGCCAATGTCCGTATCCGTCGCCGGCCTCGACCACAGACCCGCGTAGGGCTCGTTTTCCGGGATGATAAGGTCGGTATTGGTAACGGTCACATAGCGGGACAGGTCAACAAAGCCCTGGCCGTACCAGTTTTCTTCAAGCTGCGCGATGGCTGCGCCGTTCATGCCGGAGGGCAGGCGCTGCTTTTCCTCGTTGGAATACTTATCCACCCATTTTTTCGCGCCGAAATCATAGAAACGGTAAGCGATGGTGGAGTATGCGTCCGTAAGGTCGCCCACGACGAGCTCCGCGCCCGTCTGCTTATACTGCGTCTTGATATAAGTGACCATGAGTTCTTCCGTGCCGTCGCCCGCCTTATAGTAGGACGCAGAAGCGAAGTCGTCGGCAGTTTTGTCTGCGGCTGTGGTCTTGGTTAAATACTTAACGTCCGAGAAGCGTTTAGTGCTCTTATCGAAGAAAACGGACTTTATATTGCGGCTGTTCAGCTTTTCTATCGGGTCGTCCGATCCTGTTCTGCTCTGGCTCGACCAGGTTATGAAAAGCCTGTCGCCTATATCCTCGACGCGGGGGGTATCGTCCCCGGCGGTATCGGCGTCCACCGGGTTCGGCTGCGTCCATGTGTAGCCTCTGCCGTCACCGCTGTCCTGATAGACAGAGTACATAAGGCAGGTCTTTTCGCTGTCGCTGTCCAAAAACAGAAGAAGCTGCTCGGAGGCCGCGCCCGTATAATCATTTTCACCTCCGCCGGAAAGCATGAATATCTGAGGATAGGCGTAGGGATAGATGCCTGTTTGCAGAATCACCTCATTGTAGCGCTCCGCTGCGTTTGTGGACAGGTATCCGCTGTTATCGTTCCACTTGCCGCGGTTTTTAAGATAGAGCTTTTTGTCCGTGTCCTCCGCCGTTATCACATCATAACGATAGTCCTCGCCCGCACTCATCTGCTGGAGCAGGGTTCCGCCGTTGTAGCTGAACATATCATATTTTTTCTTTTCGATGAGCCATTTCTTTTCAACCGCGCCGTTCAATATGCTCAGCGTTAGCTCGGCGGAGAGAGTCACGTTTCCGGCCCCGTCCCCCGCCGTGGTGAAGACCATGTCAAAATCCGCTCCGCCGGTAAGCGTAATGGAAGCGAGCTTGTCGCTCAGGGCAGCGGCACCGACGGAAAGCGTCACCTTGGGGCGAACCATCAGCTTGCCGTAGATGCTGAGCTGCCTGTTCACGTCCGAATTGCCGAGCTTGGTAAGGTCGATTTTTCCGGCCTCGTCCAGATAGAGATAGTTCGGCTCTGCGGGGTTCTTATAATAGGGCTCGACGGCCATCAGGGCGGTGATATCTCCGCTCAGGCTGCCTTTTACGAATACGGCTATGCCGATAGGCGTCATGTATTCATATTTCGCCTCGGCTCCGCCCTTCACGACGCCGGTCACGACGAAATCCTGGAAGTAAAAGCGGTTTTGGGCGGAATCGTAGCCCATGACGAGCTCGAGCGCCACGCTCAGGTTCACCTTCATGTCCGCCGTGACACTGCTTGTTTTTTCGTTATCCTTGCTGTCCTTATCGACGGCCTTTTTGGCGGTATCAGAGGCCTTATCCTTCTCCTTCGTGTCTTCTCCGGGCTGATCGGAGGCGCCCTCAAGGCTCATTGCTGACTCCTTTATCGTTTCCGCCGCAGTTTTCGGAGCTTCGGAGCCCTCCGGGTCCTTTTTATCTTTATCTTTCTTTGATTTCTCGCTGTCATAGGACTTTTTAAAATCCTTATTCCAGCCGAAGCTTATCGTGCGCGCGTTATCGCTGGTTACTACGTCGAGCTTGCTTTCAACGACGTCGGCCAATTTGCCGTCCAGGCTGTCCATCTTGGCCGTGAGGCCAAGGTCGAAGAGCATATCCACGCCGCCGATAAAGTCAATCACCGGATTGAGCGGAGACTTGAAGCTGTTCACGATATTGAGGACGGAGAGCTTCGGCTTATAAACAAAACCGACATCATGCTCTATATATCCGACGTCATACTGATCATATACGCGGACGGTCAGATAATCGCCGGGGGCGACGTTTTCCGTCGCGGGGTTGAAGCTGTAAATATACTTGTCGGGGTCTCCCTCGCCGGGGGTATAGCTATTTAAGAGCGCAGGGTCCTTGACTTCAAAAACGCCGCTGTCACTGTTATATACCGCAGTATAGGTCTTTTTCAGAACGCCTTCCGCGCTGTAACGCTTCACCTCCACGCGGCCTACGGTCGCGGTGGTGGGAATAAGCTCCTCAATCTCGAAGGTATAGAGATGGCGCTTGTCCTCGTTGGAAATAGCGCTGTTGGAAATGTTGTGCGTATTCCAGTCCGTTACGTTTTCGTATTCGCTGTCGTTAGTTACGCGGTAGGCGTTGAAGTTCTTAACGTTGAAGGTGTTGTATTCGTCGATGTTAAACTGCGTCGCACCGACGTTCACCGTCGCCTCTCCGACGTAGCTTCGTCCGCCATAGGCAAGCGTGACCGTATACGTCTCGCCGACGGCAAAGGAGGCGGATTCGATTCTCCACATGCCGTTTTTGTCAGTTACCGCGGTTTCTCCGCCGGCCGTTACCTGGGCGTTTGCAATGGGGCTCTTGCTGTAATCGGGCCTTGGCTTGGAGTTTTCGATAACAGAGCAGCCTTCCAGCCGTATGCTGCCGAAAAGAGCATTTTTCCGACCCGTGTCGTTTTGCGCTTTCGGAATGATGTTATAGTAAAGGATCGGGCTGCCCATCACCTTGGGAACATAGTTGAAAACATCTCCGGCGTAAACGCCCCTGTTGATATTGGAATCGCTTTTTGCCAGGGCCGTTCTCTCTTCGCAGGAGAGCTCACCGTCGCGGTCAATATCTCCGGTAAAATCCTGCCACTGGAACTTATATCCGGTTTCGGCTGCGTCGTTAAAGCCGCCGATAAGCTGATAGGTATCTCCGACTCTGTAAGGCGCAATGTGTATTTCGTCGCCGCGCAAAAGCTTGTCGGAATCAAGACTGGTATATTGCGCTTTCTGTGGAGCCTTATTCTTGTCGTCATTTGCATTCTTGTCCATATATACGACAAAGCCCTTCGACTGCGACTCCACGCTCTCGGAACGGGGATTCACAGCCACGGTGATTTCCGGCTTCTGATACAGAGCTGCCAGCGAATTGTGCGTTTTCGTGGGCTGGAAAAGATAGCTGCCGGGCGTAGATACACCGGCGTTCACAATGGAAGAAGCCCACTCGCTGTCCGCGCAATAAAGCGGCGACTTTGTTTTATAGGTGCTGTTTCCGTCTTTGGCGGTTTTTTTGTAAAGCGCGCGTTCCTGCTGGACAGTAGTTGTTTTGGCGTTGCCCTCATTGCCGCAGGCAAGGCTGAAACCGCTTACAGCCCAATCGCCCTTGCCCGAAAGGTTGATCTGGATCCTGTCGAGAAGGCCGGTTTTTATTGTTTCCTCGTTTTTGAAGGTACCGTTCTGGAACTGAGCCTTAGTATCGTCGATTTTTATAGTGGTATACGCCGTCTTCTGCCTATAAACCGGGCGGATTTTGTAGCAGGGAACGCCATATGTACTATCGCTCTGCTTCGCAGTATCCGAAATGGGGGAACCGTTTACATCTTTCAGCTTGCCGGTATATAGGTCTTTAATGCTGAACGAGGTTCCTTCGTAATAGTAAAATTTCTTCGTAGAACCGTCCTTCGTCTTAAACTTTATGCCCCAAAGATAGGTCTTGTCCGCTTCGTAGCGGGCAGTTTCTTCAAGGGCAACTACGTCCGTATCGTAGAAAAACTTCGATTCAGTCGAGGCGCTTTCGCCGACAAATTTCAGCTTACCGGCAGGTATGGGATAACCGTCATTCTGCGCCACATTCGGCGCGGTGTAGATTTTCTTCTGAATCATCGCGTCGTCATCCAACGCGCCTATCGAGATCTCGATAGGAAGATACTGTAACTCAATATTTTTGCAGAAGGCGCCGAATGCGGTGCTGCAGTTGCCGCTGACCTTGGTCCCGAAGGAGATTTTCCCCGATTTGCGGTCAGTATCGTCAAGCGTGATAGTATCAGTGGTACTGTATTTGTGGCGATGCTCCGCTTTTTGCCGGTTGCCTACGTTTATGTAGTTCCACATATCGGTATAGTAGCCTTTTTTGCCGTGCCAGCCGAAAAGCCACCATGTATCGTCATACCATGTGCCTTCGCTGTACTCCTCCGAGGTCACTTTGATTTTCCCGACCATGGA
>JAEEUX010000147.1 GCA_016290695.1 Oscillospiraceae bacterium | reverse complement strand
CGAGCGGGATCTTCACGTCGATGTTTTTGAGGTTATTTTCCGCCGCGCCGAAGATTTCGAGGCTTTTGCCGCTGCCGGGACGCCGCGAAGCCGGCACGGGAACGCGCCGCGCGCCGGAAAGATACTGCCCCGTGATGGACTCCGGGCAGGCCATGATGTCCTCCGGCGTACCCTGGGCGACAATTTCGCCGCCATGAACGCCCGCCCTGGGGCCGACGTCCACTATCCAGTCCGCCGCGCGCATGGTATCCTCGTCGTGCTCGACGACGATTAGCGTATTGCCTATGTCGCGCAGGCCCTTGAGCGTTTCTATGAGCTTCTCGTTATCGCGCTGGTGCAGGCCGATGCTCGGCTCGTCGAGGATATAGAGGACGCCGACGAGGGAGGAGCCTATCTGCGTGGCGAGGCGTATTCTCTGGCTCTCGCCGCCGGAAAGCGTACCCGCCGAGCGGGAAAGAGTGAGGTATTCAAGGCCGACGTTTTTGAGGAAATTCAGCCGCGAGCGAACCTCTTTGATGATGCTCTCGGCAATCATTGCGTCCGCGCCCTCAAGCCTGAGCTCATCCAGAAAACCGAGCGCCTCGGAAACGCTGAGGCTCGTGAAATCGGCTATGCTCAGCCCGCCGACGGTGACGGCGAGGAATTCCTTCTTCAGCCGCTTGCCGCCGCAATCGGGACAGGGCATCTCGGACATATACTGCTCCAGCTCGTCGCGCATGGAGCTCGACTGTGTTTCATGGTAGCGGCGCTCAAGGTTGCCGACGATGCCCTCGAAGGGGCGGCTGAGCGTGCCCTTGCCGTTCTCCCGCTCATACTGCATCTTAAGCGGAACCCCGTCCGTTCCGTAGAGGATGACCTTCATTATCTTCTCCGGGAGATCCTTCACGGGCGTAGTGAGCTTGAATTTATACTGCTTGGCCAGCGCCTCGAAGTACATGCGGGAAATGCTGTCGCTGCGGACGTTGCCCCAGCTCGAGGCGCAGATAGCGCCGTCCATTATGGAAAGCTCCTTGTTCGGGATGATTATTTCCGGGTCGACCACCATCCTCGTGCCGAGGCCGGAACAGGTCGGGCAGGCGCCGAGCGGGTTATTGAACGAAAAATGCCGCGGCTGCAGCTCCTCTATCGAAATGCCGCAGTCGTCACAGGCGTAGTTCTGCGAGAAATTGAGCTCCTGCTCCTCCTCGCCCATTATAAGCGCCGTAACCGTGCCGCCCGTGAGACTGAGCGCCGTTTCCACGGAATCGGTCAGGCGGCTGCGGACGCCGTCGCGCAGGGCGAGACGGTCGACTATAATCTCAATCGTGTGCTTCTTGTTCTTGTCGAGCTTGATTTCCTCGGAAAGGTCGTAAACGCTGCCGTCCACGCGGACGCGGACATAACCGCTCTTGCGCGCGTCCTCGAAAATCTTGGCGTATTCGCCCTTGCGCGCGCGGATGACGGGCGCGAGTATCTGCATTTTCGTGCCCTCGCCGAGGGCGCAAAGCCTGTCGATTATCTGATCCACCGTCTGCTGCTTTATCTCCTTGCCGCAGTTCGGGCAGTGGGGAACGCCGATGCGCGCCCACAAAAGGCGCAGATAGTCGTAAATCTCCGTAACCGTGCCGACGGTGGAGCGCGGGTTGCGCGAGGTGGTCTTCTGGTCTATGGAAATGGCCGGGGAAAGGCCCTCGATGCTGTCAAGGTCGGGCTTTTCCATCTGCCCGAGGAACTGGCGCGCGTAGGAGGAAAGCGACTCGACGTAGCGGCGCTGCCCCTCGGCGTATATCGTATCAAAGGCGAGGGAGGATTTTCCGCTGCCGCTGAGCCCCGTGAACACGACGAGCTTATCGCGCGGAATTTCCACAGTGAAGTTTTTAAGGTTATTCTGGCGCGCGCCTCTGATGATTATTTTATCCTTCATTGCCTTACCTTCTCGAATTGGCAAGCATAAGCTTGATTCTGTTTTCCTGATTTATCTTCGTCGCGCCGGGGTCATAGTCGATGGCGACGATGTTCGACTGGGGGAAATCGTCCTTGAGGCGGCGTATCATGCCCTTGCCGACGATGTGGTTGGGCAGGCACCCGAAGGGCTGCGCGCAGACGATGTTGTTCGTCCCCTCGCCGATAAGCTCGAGCATTTCCGCCGTTAAAAGCCAGCCCTCGCCCATCTTGTTGCCCGCGCCGAGATAGCCGGAGGCGAGCTCCTTTAGATGCTCGAAGGGCGACGGCGCGCGAAACTGCGGATAGGCCTTCACGGCCTCGATCATCGCCTTCTGGCACTTTTCGACATAGCCCTGCAGCGCGTGGACGACGAGCTTTTTCAGCCGGCTGCCGCCGTAAATATCCACGTCCACATCGCGGTTATAAATCTTGAAGATAACGAAGTCCACAAGCCCGGGGACGACGGGCTCCGCGCCCTCGGAAAGCAAAAACTGCTCCAGCGCGTTATTTCCGAGCGCGGAATACTTGACGTAAATTTCGCCCACGATGCCGACGCGGGGCTTAGCCGTCCTCACGACGCCGAGCGCGGCAAAATCGGCAGCGATGAGCGCAAAATTCTCCTTCATGTGCGAAAACGAGAAATTGCGCGTGTGCTGAAATTCCTCGACGAGCCTTGTCTCCCAAAGATGCACGAGGGCGTCCGTCGCGCCCTTCTCCGTCTCGTAGGGGCGGCACTGGTTGGCAAGGAGCATGATAATATCGCCGTAAACTATGCAGAAAACGAGCTGGAGAATGAGCGGGAGCGTCATCTTGAAGCCGGGGTTCTTTTCGAGCCCGGAGAGGTTTATCGAAACGACGGGAACCTGCTCCAGACCCGCCTTTTTAAGCGCCTTCCTCAGCAGATGGATATAGTTCGAGGCGCGGCAGCCGCCGCCCGTCTGCGTGATGAAAAGGCCGGTCTTATTAACGTCGTATTTGCCGCTGTTTAAGGCGTCGATAAGCTGGCCTATGACGAGCAGCGCGGGGTAGCAGGTGTCGTTATGGACGTATTTGAGCCCCGTGTCCACGACGGCGCGGCTGTCGTTCGTGAGCGTTTCGCAGTTATAGCCGTGCTTTTTAAGGCACATACGCATCATGCCGAAGTGGATGGGCAGCATCTGCGGGATGAGAAGGGTGTACTCCTTCTTCATTTCCTTGGTGAAGATAAGTCTTCCGTCTTTATCGTAAACAAGCTTAGCCATTTTCTTTATCCCTCATGGAAACCGCCGCGACAAGGCTTCTGAGCCGTATCTTCACCGCGCCGAGATTGTTGATATCGTCTATTTTAATAGGAGTATAGAGCTTGCCGCCGGCTTCGAGAATATCGCGCATTTCGTCGCTGGTTATAGCGTCCGTCCCGCAGCCGAAGCTTATAAGCTGCACCATCTGCATATCCGGCTGGGTGCAGACATAGCGCGCCGCGTCGTACATGCGCGCCTGATAGGTCCACTGGTTGAGGACATGGCGCTGCTGCTTGGGTACGCGGTCAAAAACGCTGTCCTCCGTGATAAGCACGAGGTCGAGCGAGCTTATAAGCTCGTCTATGCCGTGGTTTATCTCCGGGTCAACGTGGTAGGGGCGCCCGGCGAGGACGAGGATGTTCTTCCCGTTTGCCCGCGCCCAGGCTATGTATTCGTCCGCGCGCGCGGAAATGTCGGCGCGGTAGGCTTTGTAGGCGTCATACGCCGCGGCGACGGCTGCCGCCGTTTCCTTTTCGGGGACGGAGAAATTCTCCCGCATGAAGGCGGAAAACTTCTTCGTGAAATCCTTCGGGCGGTGCAGGCCGACATAGGGGCAGAGGTAGCGAATGTCCTTCAGGCGGGTCACGTTCGCGCCCAGCAGCTCCGGGTAATAGGCCACGACGGGGCAGTTATAGTGGTTGTCGCCGTGCTTTTCGTCAAAATTATACGACATGCAGGGGTAGAATATCGTGTCCACGCCCGCGTCTATAAGCGCCTCGATATGCCCGTGCATGAGCTTGGCGGGGTAGCACACCGTGTCGGACGGGATGGTGCGCTGCCCGCGCTTATAGGTGTTCCTGTCGGAAACCGGGGAGAGGACGAGCTCGAAATCGAGCCGCGTGAAAAGCTCGAACCAGAAGGGGAGATTTTCGTACACGTTCAGGCCGAAGGGCATGCCGATGCGCCCTCTCGCGCCCGTGCCCGCGCCCTTGCCCTGCATGGCTTTGAGGCGTTCGAGCTTATAGCGGTAGAGGTTCGGGAGCTCGGCCTTCGCGCGGCCGAGCGGCTTTGAGCAGCGGTTGCCGGAGATGAAGCGGCGCCCGCCGTCGAAGGTGTTTATGGTGAGGCTGCAATGGTTCGTGCAGCCGGAGCAGGTCGTGGGCTTAGCCGTGTGGGTGAAGGCTTCGAGCGCCTCGGCGGAAAGGAGCGTCGAAGCCTCTATCCCCCGGTCGGCGGCGTAGAGAGCCGCGCCGTAAGCGCCCATGAGCCCCGCGATGGTCGGGCGCGTGACGTTTCGCCCAAGCTCGAGCTCGAAGCCGCGCAGCACCGCGTCGTTTAAAAATGTGCCGCCCTGAACGACGATGTTTTTGCCCAAATCATCGGGGGAGGAAGCGCGGATGACCTTATAAATCGCGTTTTTCACGACGGAAACGCTCAGCCCCGCCGAAATATCCTCGATGCTCGCGCCCTCCTTCTGCGCCTGCTTGACGCTGGAGTTCATGAAAACGGTGCAGCGCGAGCCGAGGTTCACCGGGTGCTTATCGAGGATGCCGAGGCGGGCGAAATCCTTCGCTTCGTAGCCCAGCGCGCGGGCAAAGGCCTCGATGAAGCTGCCGCAGCCGGAGGAGCAGGCCTCGTTGAGCATGATGCTGTCCACCGCGCCGTTTCGTATCTTGAAGCACTTCATGTCCTGCCCGCCGATGTCGATTATAAAATCCACATCCGGGTCAAAGTGGCGCGCCGCGCGGTAATGCGCCACGGTCTCGACGAGACCGAAATCCGCGGAAAACGCGGCCTTTATAAGGTCTTCGCCGTAACCCGTCACGGCGCTGGCGCGTATTTTAATCCTGTCGGCGCAGAGGGCGTATATCTTTTTGAGCTCAGAAAGGACGATGGTGACGGGGTTACCCTTGTTCGAGCCGTAGTAGGAGTATAAAATGCCGCCCTCCGCCGTGCAGAGAACCATCTTCGTCGTCGTGCTGCCGGCGTCTATGCCGAGGTAGGCGTCGCCCGAATAGGCGGCGGGGTCGAGGGTTTCGGGCGTAGCCTTGGCGTGGCGCGCGCAGAATTCGTTGTATTCCGCCTCGCTTTCAAAAAGGGGCGGCATCGTGTCGGTAACTCCGGAGGAAACGACGCTCTTTTCGAGCTTATCGAGCAGCTCCTCGTAGCCCATTTCGGGGTAATCGCCCGCGCAGATAGCCGCGCCCAGCGCCGCGAAGCACTCGGAATTAGCCGGGAAAACGGCGTGCTCGTCGTCCAGCGCCAGAGTCTCCTTGAAGCGCGCGCGCAGGCCCATGAGGAAATGCAGCGGCCCGCCGAGGAAAACTATCTTGCCCTTGAGCTCGCGCCCCTGCGTGAGCCCGGCGACGGTCTGGTCAACGACGGCCTGAAAGATGGAGGCCGCAACGTCCTCCTTGCGCCCGCCCTGGTTGAGGATGGGCTGGATGTCGGATTTTGCGAAAACGCCGCAGCGCGAGGCGATGGGGTAAATTTTTTCGTATTTGAGGCTGAGCTCGTCAAGCTCCGTTACCGTGACGTTCATCAGCGTCGCCATCTGGTCGATAAAAGCGCCCGTGCCGCCGGCGCAGGAGCCGTTCATGCGCTCCTCAAGGCTGCCCTTGAAGAAAATTATCTTCGCGTCCTCGCCGCCGAGCTCGATAACCGCGTCCGCATCCGGAATCTCGGCGTTCACCGCCGCAGCCGTCGCGTAAACCTCCTGCACGAAGCTCACCTCGCCTGCCTTCGCTACGCCGAGCCCCGCCGAGCCGGTTATTACGGCGCGCACACGGTTTCCCGAAAGAAGCTCGGAAACGCGGCGAAGCTGCTCGGCCGCCTTCTCGCGCACGCGGGAAAAATGGCGCTCGTAGCTATGGAAAAGCAGCTCGTCATTCTCTCCGAGGACGGCGAGCTTAACCGTCGTCGAGCCTATGTCTATCCCTATCCTGTAAGTCATCTATATATGTCCCCCAAGGTGGTGAATGATCTTTGTAAAAGCGGCGAAAAAGCAAAATCGCAGCCGCTATTGAACGAAAGACACCCCTGATAGGTTTCTTTCGCGCTATCTTCCTTTCCGAAGTCTTTTTGTTCATGGGTTTGTCTGCGGTCTACAGCGGCGCGAGCGCCGCTGTATCTATTAATTATACACAATTTTCCGCTCCATTTCAACTACATTCAGCCCATATATTTTTGAAGCAAAAAGGAAAAGTGCGAGCGTGGGGCGTTCGTCATTTGTGCAATGTAATATGCTTGCGCCCGCGCATACCGCAGTCGGCCTTTCGCTCCCCTTGCAGGGAAACTGGCGGCGACGTCTGAGGGGTGGACGCCCGGGACAAGGGAAAGTGCGCTCGATCTTTCGCTCCCCTTTCAGGGGAGCTGGCGGCGGTGCGAAGCGGCGGCGTCTGAGGGGTGGAAGGTAACGCGAGGGCGGAAACAT
>JAEEUX010000146.1 GCA_016290695.1 Oscillospiraceae bacterium | reverse complement strand
AACTGCAGAGTCGGTGCAAGCCCCTCATCCGCCCCAGTGTGCGCACTGGGGCACCTTCCCTCAGGGGAAGGCCGGGTGCATATCCGCCCGAAGCGCATTGTTTTTTTGTTGCCGGAGTTTTTAGAGGTTCCCAATATAGTAGAAAGCGTCCTCGTGATTTCTGAACACCTGATTTCCCAAATAGTCCATTCCGATTTTCTCCAATACTTTTCTCGACGCCGCATTTTCCTGCCGGGCCATTCCGTAAATGCCTTTGACGTTTGTTGTGTCAAAGGCAGACCGAATGACAGCCTTTCCAAGCTCGGTGGCATATCCCTTGTTCCAATAGGACACGCCGAGCTTGAACTCGATTTCCGGTTCCTTTTCTTTATAAGGATTTAATCCGCATAAGCCGATCAAGCGCTTGGCTGCTTTCTCGATGACTGCCCCATGAAAACAGTCCAGCGTTCTGAAATCCTTGTTTATCATAAATTGTATGTATTCTGTCGTTCGCTCCCTGCTCCAGGGGTTATCCCTGTCTTTGGTATACGTATGCACTCTGGCATCCGACATGATCCTGTACAGTTCGTCAATATCCTTGATCGTATATGGCCGGACCAGCAATCTTTCCGTCTCCAGGTATACATACATCTTCTTTTCCTCCTTGTGATCCTGACATACCTCAGGGGCATATTGAGCGCGAAATGCCTTGGGGGGACCTCTGAAAACTAACGTTTTTAAGAAGACGGCTGCGAAAAACGTCTCCTGGATTCCCCTTGGGGGGCCCAGGCCAGCCTCAAGAACGTCGTTTCCGTCTATCTTAAAACAGATGCGGTACTGATCGTTGATTCGAATGCTGTATTGTCCCGTCCTGTCACCCTGAAGCGCTTCAAGATGATTTGCCGGAGGGATGCGTAGGTCCTCCAAACTTTCGGCATTGTCAATCATAATCAGTTTTCGTAACGCGACTCGTTGAATGGATTGTTGGAGTTTTCTTGAAAAGACCTGATTAAAAATCTTTTGTGTCTCCCCATCAGCGAAGCTCTTTATCATATTATGATTATATACGCGCTCCGTGTATATGTCAAGCAGGCATAGCAATTATTATGAAAATAAGCAGTCCTTGATGGTGCGACGGTTGACCTTGAAGCTGTTCTCTTCGCAGATGCGAATAAGATCCTCCGTGCTAACAGTGTTGTCGAGGAGGTATTGCTGAAGAAACAGTATTCGGTTTTTTGGTGCCCGTTTCTGCCATGTTATGCCTCTGTTCCCTTTTTTCGGCATGGTGGTGTCTCCTTTGAGGACTGATTAATGTATGTTGGATTTAAAGGACATCATTATCCAGTTTTGAATTTGGAAGCTTTTCCGGCGCTCCGTCACGATCCGCAAATCCACACTGCGTCGAAACATCATCTGCCCGGATAAAGCGCCGGTCTCTGGTAGGATCATCAAAAATTAATTCAGTAACATATTCAGCATGTCTGTTTTCATTTTCTCGTTAGCCAAGCCTGCGCTCATCATCAGTTTTACAAGAACAACAAATGCCGCATTCTTTTTGGCCTGTGTTTTGGTTTTTCCACTGCCCAAGCCGTTTATGCCGTTGCAGATGCAACGGCAGCGCCAGCGGTCATTTAAATCATCAAAGTGGTATTCAGGCTGATCCACATATTTTTTCTGAAAAAGCTCCTGCAACTGGTTAATACTGTTTTCCTGATTCGGTTCAATTTTGGCATCCGACAGGTTTAGCCACAAGCCATTACTGACCAAAAAGCTATAAGCCTCCATAGCCGCATATTCTCTGGCTTCGCTCCTCGTTTTCTGTTGGACATCAACTCTTTGACTCGTCCATAAGCCCTTATCATTTTCCGGTATACTATACCTAAGTGTACAAAGGTATCTATACTCTTTCATAGCGCTGTCTATCGGCATCCCCTTACTTAACTCATAGTCAGGCATACAGCCAAACCTGCGCTGATGCCAGGCATTGAACATATCATAATAGCTTTGCCGAAGAATGGCATTTGAGATTTGAAAGCAAATAAGCTGGTCGACAACAGTCTCCAACGTGTGCCAATCCCATCCGCAGTCAACTGCTACAGCTCCAATCAGCGCTTCTATCATATTCTCTTTGGCGGACTTGCTTTCCTGTTCTCCGGTACCGTATAGAATATATTTATCTAGTTCGAGCGCATCAGCACGCGCAGCAAGGTGTTCTCCATTTACATAATGTTGCTTGATTTTTGTCAGTTCGCCCTCGTTATAATCGGACGAAAATGGCGCGCAAGGGGAATCCCCGTCAACTTCAGAGCTTAACTTTGCAAGCTCGCGTATTATCACAGTGTTTAAAACTGAATCTCCGTAAAATTCAAGCACTTCACTGTCTCCAACGCCGTATTCGGCAGCAAAAGCTCTGCGGGTAAAGGCTTGACGAAGGATGTTCTCGTTTATAAACTCATAGTTGATAACACGCTGAATATCATCGACCGGCGAAGGAAGGGGCAGCTTCAAATTATTTAACTGAGCAACCATATCATCGTTCCACGCTTCAAAATCAAAGCCGTTTTCGTCCCAATATTCGGAGCCGCATTCCGGTTCCCACGATTCTATCTCGTCAGTCATCTCATCGGAACAGCTGGCGTAATCAGAGTTTATGCTATAGTCTTCGTTCAAGCGGCCTTCTGAAATAAGGCCGTCCATATAATCCTTAATTGCAATAAGATCCTCGCCGGCCTCATCTAACGGCAGAGCATCGGCGTCCTCCGCTTCCCAGTAGTATCCCGTTCCGGCTTTCACCGGCTCCGGCCACACACAGTTCTTTGGCCAGGGTTTAGCTTTCTTATCGTTTAATGCAGACATAAAAACCTCCATGTTTTATATTCGACCCGACAAACTGTCGTTCTGTCAGGCGGAAAAAATTACATGGAGGCATGTTTTCTGTTTTCAATTGTTCTGCGCAAATTTGACATATTTACCCCTTTGCGACAATCAGGCGGAGGATAAACCGATTCTCCCAAAACAGCAGCCATTTTTGCGGCACAACGCAATGATCCCATATTCACATCTTTCTGAGCACCATCTCTCTGCATAAAAGCCCTCGCTTTCAAGCAGGAGATGCGCACACAGCCAAACGTGCCATGCCATCCATGCGTAATTATTATACAACATAGGAGTAATGAACGCAATAGGTTTAACGTCATTACACAGCACAAGGATCCGATATTCGACACGAATCATGCTTTCGCGGGAACGGTGTGACTCCTAACCCACTGCACAGCGACTCTTATTTTTTCCGATTCAGGAATATATGCCGTGAATTTATACCACATTTTCCGATTTCGGCATTTTCCGATTGACTATTCATTGCGTTTCGGATAAACTAAAGGGTGATAAGGAGGCGTTGAAATGGTCAGCCGAACAGATTATCTGGACAAGTTAAGGAAATGGAAAGACGAAAAAGTCATCAAGGTCATTACCGGGCTGCGCCGCTGTGGGAAGTCCACTTTGCTCGCTATGTTTCAGGAGGAGCTGAAAAGAGACGGCATCGAGCCCGGGCAAATAATATCGCTCAACTTTGAAATGCTGGAATACGAAGAGCTAAAGGATTACAAAAAGCTATATGAACATATCTTGCAGCACATGCAGCCGGATCGCATGAATTACGTCTTTCTGGATGAAATTCAAATGGTTCCGGACTATCAGAAGGCGGTGGACAGCCTCTATATAAGGGAAAACATAGACCTCTATATCACCGGCTCCAATTCCTACCTGCTTTCCGGGGAGCTCGCCACGCTTCTTTCCGGACGTTATGTGGAAATCAACATGCTGCCGCTCTCCTTCCGTGAATACTGCGAAATGAAAGGTGGCGGAGATAAAGACGCGCTGTTTGCTTCTTATCTTCGCTTTGGCGGGCTGCCCTACGTAGCGGCTCTTAACGATGTCGAGGATAAAATCGACACTTATCTTGAAGGTATTTATAACACTATAATCATCAAGGATATTGAATTGCGCCAGCAGCGCAAAGAAACCGACCCCAGCAAGAGAAAGGTTACTGATCTTACGCTTTTGCGAAACATCGCCCTGTTTCTCGCTAATTCTGTTGGCAGTCCGATATCCGTAAAGAGCATAGCCGATTATCTTACATCTTCCGGCCGCAAAATATCCTCCAACACGGTGAACGACTATGTGGAGGCGCTGACAGAGCCTTATGTTTTCTATCCCGCCGAGCGCTATGATGTACTCGGCAAACAGCTTTTGAAGCAGAATCGCAAGCTATATATCGTCGATTTGGGAATCCGGCGTCATCTGCTCGCAAGGAAGAATTACGACCTTGGCTTTTCGCTCGAAAACGTAGTCTATCTGGAGCTCCTGCGCCGCGGAAACACAGTAAACGTCGGGAAAGCGGGGCGTGCGGAAATAGATTTTGTAGCAAGACACGGCGAGTCTCTGCGCTACTATCAGGTGTCGGCGTCGCTAACCGGTGAAAGCACCTTTGAGCGTGAAATCGCGCCGCTACGAGCGCTGAAAGACAACTATCCCAAAACCATTCTGACCCTCGACCGGTTCACCACGGGTGATTACGACGGAATCAAGGTAATCAACGCTGTGGATTGGCTGATGGGGGTATAGTGCATAACTGGCGTGTTGATTGTCTTCGCCTATATTTTTCTCCATCAATCTGTGCAATAGTTTCGGGAATTCCTGCAGTTCCGTGTTCAAACACGGAAAAAAGCATCAATTATATTGGGATAGTATTCAAGTGAACTTTTATGCTTTTCTGCTGTGTCAATCTCCCTATTTATATATTCTATTCCTCTCCCCAAAATCTTCTCTCTTCTCGGCGACGTTCCTCTTCCTCTTCTTCCTCGCGACGATACTCACTGTCATCCCAGTTATAGACGTATTCACCACGATCAATACTGAAGCCGTCTCTTTCTATATACTCATACTCACCGGAATCATAATTGAATGCATATTTCGCCATGGCTTATTCCTCCTCCAAAACAGACTGCAACATCTCAAATGCCGCTTGCTTCTTCGCATCCTTTTTAGACGAAGATTCACCGTGAGTAACTACTTCTATCTCTTCTATGCTGCATTCACAACCCCAAATTGGATTGCCGTTTTCATCATGAGTCTCTTCAAACTGATACTTTGGAATTGAAAAATAGCCTCTTCTGGCAAGCGTTTCCAGCTGGTTTATAGAGTCATCATAATTGGGATCTTCGATCTCATTACATCGACGCCTGTTTTCTGCTTCCTCAGCTCTACGTCGTGCCCGTCCTCAAAGGACTCACATATAGAATAAACCATATCCTTTGTGATGTAGCTGTTGTCAAAAACATCCTTCTGAAATTCCGCCAAGGCAAGCTCAAGCTTTTCGGCGCTGTCCGCATCCAGCCCGAAGTATAATTGGCCATCCTCATCCTGATATAGCTCGGGCGGAATGTCTGTGCAGCGCCCTGTGGCTACAACGAGCCGACGCAGTTCCCGCGCAATCGGCTCATATCCTGCCTCATCAGGCGGCATGATTATTTGCAGCCCTTTGCAGGAGAAAGCGTAAAAGCTCAGTCCGCAGCCGCAGCTTATATATTCGTCCATAACCGCCGCATGGCTGTAATGAGCTTTACGGCACCTCGGGCAGTATATTACTTGTCCGGTATCTTCTATGAAAACGTCCTCTCTTTCCCGTTTCAATTAGATCTCCTCCAATCCGCGACACACCAGGACCGCACGGTGCGGCCCGCATCAAAAAACACATCTTAAACAACATTCTTAACCATCTTCACGGCCACTCCCTGCACGGTGAAATCTCTGCCGAAAAAGCGTTTTTCATCGCTCCATGATTCGTTTTCAGCCCATAGATAGAGCCCATCGCCGTCTTCCTTGACGCGCTTCAAGGTGTTGCCGCTGCCGCGTGTCAGCGCGACGACTATTTCACCGGCGCGGGCTTCAGGCGTCTTTCTGACGATAACAAGGTCGCCGCTGTCGATTCCGGCATCCACCATGGAGTCGCCGCTGACTTTCAGAATATAGAACGGGCCCTTTTGGTTCTCCACAAAAACCTCCGGGATGGAAACATATTCGCTAACATGAGCCTCGATTTCATCCGGCGTTCCAGCCGGGATAGAGTCGATATACGACGGGGACATATCCCCTATGGGCGCTATTTTGTCTATGCGCTCGGTGTGGATGCGCCCGTCCCGGTACCGAAGCATACCGAGCTCGTCCATCGCCTTGAGATAGCGATAAGCGTTCACCCTGCCAATAGCGAATTCGTCGCCGATCTCGGCGTTCGTCGGCGTAGCGCCGCCGTTTTCCATTGCGTAGCGCTCAACATAGGCTTTTATCTTCTCCATCAGACTCCTGTCCCTGTATCGCATGGCCGTTCCTCCCGCTCAGATATTGTAACGCTTGCTACATTTAGAATTATAATCGCCGCCTCAGCGTTTGTAAAGATAAAAATTGACCTCCCACCGCCGATGGTCAAAATTTTGGCCAATGGTGGTGGGAGGGGAATAGCGTAGACGAGGTGTTGCATGAGCCAATCAATGTGAATATAACGATGACTTCAATCAATAATCAAAACGCAGTATTATTAATTATTTTTTGTCGTTGTTCTTCAGTAAGAATGGAATTCTCTACATATGAATAATAATCATGCCTCTGCTTCTTCTCTTGCTGTAAAGCTTTTGAATTCCCGACCGGAAAAACTTTTCGTTTGCC
>JAEEUX010000145.1 GCA_016290695.1 Oscillospiraceae bacterium | reverse complement strand
AAACGCTGAGCTCGGAGGCCGGGGTCTGGCGGAATACATCCCACAAAAGCCCGACGTTATTGGCAAGCAGAACCTTTTTGCCGAGCCCGACGGTGAAGCGCCGGACGCCGAGCGCGAAGCGGTCAAGGCTCGTTTCCCGGCTTTCAAGCTGGTCGGCAATATCCTTATAACGGACGATGGGCCCCGCGATAAGCTGCGGGAAAAGGGCAACGTAGGTGCCGAATTTTATAACGCTGCGCTGCGGCCCGCAGTCTCCCCTGTAAATATCTATGGGGTAGGACATGGTCTGGAAGGTATAGAAGGATATGCCGATGGGAAGCGTAATCCCGAGCGGCTTAATAAACGAGAGAAAGGGCAGCCGCGCGAGGTTCACTGCGATAAAATCGAAGTATTTGAAGAACATCAGAAGCGCGAGGTTTAAGGCTATATCGAGGATGAGAATGAGCTTTGCCTTCCTCGGCTGCGCTTCGCGATGTTTTCCTACGCCAATGCCGCAGAAATAGTTTACGGCTATCGAAAAGAGCATAAGCAGAATATAAACCGGCTCGCCCCAGCCGTAAAACACGAGATTTACGACGAAAAGCCAGACGTTGCGCCACTTAGCCGGGACGATATAGTAAACGAGCATGGTGACGGGCAGATATACGAACAGGAAAACAAGGCTTGAAAAGACCATCGGTTAAATTCTCTTTCTTGTGAAAACTCAGACGGCGCCGGTGCGAGCAATTCCCCGGCATCGCGCGGTGATGCGCTATAATAAATGGGTAGGATGACATTTTTATTTTAATGTATATATGATAGCAGAATTACACGGTGGCGTAAAGCATATTTTTGCCTCTTGCGAGTAATATTTCCCGTGCGGGAGAATAATATTCCATTGTGAATACACAGGGGAAGGACTGTTCGCTCAGTGGAATACGGAGAAGCAAAACGAAACGCGGCGCGGCGCACGCCGCCGAAAAAGAAAACTGGAAGGGGCAGACTCGCCGTTTGCCTCGTGATATTCGTGTCGGCTGTGCTCGTGAAGCTCGCGTTCCCGGAGTTTTCGCGCCGGATGGGGGATAAGCTCGTCGTACTGCTCGATTCCGGCCTTGACTATAAAAGCGCTTTTGCTGAGGTAGGGAAGCTGTTTTCCGGCGAAAACACGTTCGGCGAAGTGATAGAAGCGCTCAAGCCGATGCCGGACAAAGAGGCGGAAACGGTTGTACTTCCGGCATTTAAACCCAGCGGCGTCGCGGAAAATAAATTGCAGAGGGACTATCTCAGCTGCCTTGCCGCCGTGCCGGACGATAAGAATGACGAAACGCCCCTGCCGGAAAACGTGAGCGCCGCCGCGCCTGACTTGCCCTTCGCCTTCGCGCGCCCTATGTACACGCCCGTGACAAGCGCAATGGGGTGGCGCACCCACCCGATTGACAATACTCTGAGCTACCATTACGGCACGGATTACGCCGCAGACGCGGGAGATGAGATAAAAGCCTTTGCAAGCGGCGTGGTCGCCGTGTCGGGCATAAGTGAGAGCATGGGAAAGTACCTGATAATCGAGCACCCGGGCGGCTGGGAAACACGCTATTTCCATTGCAGCGAGGTCTACAAAACGGGCGGCAGTACCGTAGAACTCGGCGAAACCGTCGCGGAGGCGGGCGATACGGGGCGCGCGGACGGGGTGCATCTGCACTTTGAGCTCCTTTGCGATGGTGTATATTACGACGCGGAGAAATGCTTTGATTAGCGTAACGCCCGGATTTATCCTCGTCGCGTCGCTGTTTTATTATTTCGATTGTCAGGGGATATTTGCCTGCACCGCGCTGAGCGCCGCCGTGCATGAGGCGGGGCACTGGCTATGCTTAAGGCTTGCGGGCGCGCGGGTCTTATCGCTGCGCCTGGAACTGACAGGCGCTGTTATGTACTATGAGTCCGGGCGGCTCAGCTATGCACAGGAACTGATGGCGGCTCTGGCCGGGCCCGCGGCAGGATTCGTTTTCGCGGGCGTGAGCGCGGCGTTTGCGGCGAAGTATCTGCCGCTGTATACCCTCGCAGGCGTAAGCGCGGCGCTGTCGGTATTCAATCTCCTGCCCGCAAGGGGGCTTGACGGCGGGCGCGCGGCGTATATAGCGCTTGCATACTTCTTCGGGGATGAAGCGGCACAGCGCGTTTCTGAGGCGCTGAACGCCGCCGTCGCGGTATCGCTCACAGTATCCGGCGTGATTATGATGATATACGCCCACACGGGCGCGGCGGCGATACTGTTCGGAGTGTATTTTCTGAGCGGGAGCCGCTTTGCCGGAGCGATATTCAAAAGAACGTGTAAATCATGAAATGCCGTGCTTGAAAAAACAGCGGAAACAGTGTATTATAGATTGACAATTCAAATACGACAGGGGAAACTTAGATGGATCCGCGAATTGAGCGAATTTTACCCAGAGTACAGAAACCGGCCCGATATACCGGCGGGGAATTCGGAGAGATAATGAAAAACAAAGCCGAGGTGGATACGCGCTTTGCTCTCTGTTTCCCGGATACATACGAGATAGGTATGTCCAATCTCGGCATGAAAATATTATACGGAGTGCTGAATAATCTTGACGGAGTATGGTGTGAGCGCGTTTTTGAGCCGTGGCGCGATATGTCCGACGAGATGAAGGCTGCCGGGATACCGCTTTGGGCTTTGGAAAGCGGCGACCCGGTGAAGGATTTTGACATAATCGGCTTTTCCGTGGGCTACGAGATGTCGTTTCTCGGCGTGCTCGATATCCTTGCGCTTTCGGGTATACCACTGCGTTCGGCGGAGAGAACGGAGCTCACGCCGCTCGTTTTCGCGGGCGGAGCATGCATGTATAATGCCGAGCCTATAGCAGATTTCATAGACCTTGCCGTTATCGGCGAGGGCGAGCAGGCGGACCTTGAGGTGACGGAGCTTTACCGCCGCGCAAAAAAGCTCGGCTGGACGAAAACGGAATTTCTGCGCGAGGCGGCGAAAATCCGGGGCGTATACGTCCCGTCGCTGTACTCGGTGGATTACGCCCCGGACGGAACCATAAGCGCGATTACTCCGCATGACGGCGCGCCCGAGCGCGTCACAAAGCGCATAATCGAAGACCTCGACTCCTCTTTTTTTCCGACGGACATTATCGTTCCCAGCACGGAGATAGTTCATGACAGGGCTGTGCTTGAAATATTTCGCGGCTGCATAAGGGGCTGCCGCTTCTGCCAGGCAGGCTACGTTTACCGCCCGATACGCTCGAAAAAATGCTCCACGCTCGTTAAGCAGGGCATTGAGCTCCTGAAAAAATCGGGCTACGAGGAAATAAGCCTTTCCTCTCTCTCCACGAGCGATTACCGCGCCCTCGGCGAGCTTTGCGACGGGCTGCTCGATTGGTGCGAGCCGAGGAAGGCGAGCCTTTCGCTGCCCAGCCTTCGCGCGGACAACTTCTCGATGGAAATCATGAAAAAGGTGCAGAAGGTTCGCAAAAGCGGCCTTACCTTCGCGCCGGAGGCGGGCTCTCAGCGCCTGCGCGACGTTATAAACAAAAACGTGACCGAGGAGGATATTTTAAACTCCTGCCGCACGGCCTTTGAGGGCGGCTGGAACGGCGTGAAGCTCTATTTTATGATGGGCTTGCCTACGGAAACGGACGAGGATATCCTCGCCATAGCCGACCTTGCCTTCAAGGTCCTGAATACATGGAAAAAATACGCCTCGAACAAAAACCGGGGCGTTCGCATAACGGTAAGCACCTCCTGCTTCGTGCCCAAGCCCATGACGCCCTTCCAATGGGAGGCACAGGACACGATGGAGGAATTTCGCCGCAAGCAGAAGCTTTTGAAGGATAATATGCGCTCCGGCGCTATCACCTACAACTGGCATGACAGCGAGGTAAGCTTCATCGAGGCTGTGCTTGCGCTCGGCGACAGGCGGCTTTCACCGGTTATCGAAAGCGTTTACAAAAAGGCGGGCGGCCTTGCCGCGTGGGAGGAATATTTCTCCGAGACCGCGTGGGAGGAAGCTTTTGCCGAAAACGGCATAGACCCCGCGTTTTACGCAAACAGGGCGCGTTCACTTGACGAAATTTTGCCCTGGAGCATAATTGACACGGGCGTTACGCAGGCGCATCTATTGCGCGAGCGCGAGCTTTCACGCGAAGCGAAAACGAGCCCGAACTGCCGCGAGAAATGTTCCGGCTGCGGCGCAAGACGTCTTGACGCGGAGGGCCGCTGCGATGATTAAAAAGAGACTCAGATTTGAAAAAACAGACCGTGCGAAATATATATCGCACCTTGACCTTATGCGAACCTTCCAGCATTCGTTCATCCGCGCGGGCATAGCCATCAAGCACACGGAGGGCTTCAACCCTCATCCTTATATCTCCATCGCGCTGCCGCTTTCGCTCGGCTGCGAGAGCTTCTGCGAGGTGCTCGATATCGAGCTCGACGCCGAAACTCCCGATATTGCCGGAGCGCTGAACCCGTGGCTTCCGGAGGGGATCAAAATCATCTCCGAGGCCGAGCCCATAAGCAAGGTGGGTATGATAAAATACGTCCGCTGCCGCGTAAGCCTCGTTTATGATGACGCTCGCGCTGCCGACAGGGTGGAGGCGCTGAGGACGCTATTCGCCTCGAAGCCGCTTGTCGTGCAGAAAAAGACGAAAAGAGGCATGGCGGATATAGATTTAGCCGAAAATATAAGCGAGGTTCAGGTGACAAGCCCCGCCGATAATATCGCGCAGATAGAGGCGGTGATTTCTGCGGCGGAGCCCGCCATCAACCCGACGAACCTTGCCGACGCAGTAAAAAACGCGGGGGGAGAACTCACGCCCGATTTCGTTTCCTGCGCGAGACTGGAAATTTACGATAAAAACATGAAAATATTTGCGTAAAGTACTTGCAATTTACAGGATCTTATGCTAAAATCATTCAGTCTGTAGCAGTATGCCACAGTGATAAGGATGGTCCTATGCCGCTATACGGTACGAACATCTGCCCTGAAGGGAGGATAATATATTATGGATTTAGTTAAAGCTCTTTCGGAACAGTATGTTAAGTCCGAAATCCCCGAGATTCATGTCGGCGACACGGTCAGAGTTGACGTAAAGGTCAAGGAAGGCAACCGTGAGAGAATCCAGGCCTTTGAAGGTACTGTCATCGCCAAGAAGCATGGCGGTATAAACGAAACCATCACCGTTCGCCGTGTTTCCTACAATGTCGGCTGTGAAAAAGTATTCCCTGTTCACTCTCCGAACATTGAATCCATTACCACTGTCAGAAGCGGTAAGGTTCGCCGCGCGAAGCTTTATTACCTCAGAGACAGAGTCGGTAAGAAAGCAAAGGTCAAAGAGAAAATATGAAAAAAGGGGCATTTGCCCCTTTTTTTGTTATGCGCCGCGCTATTATTCGCTGCGCTTGACGTAGGCTGACATTTCAAGCGGGCGGCGTCGCATTTCAGCTTTTTGAAAAGAGGGCTTTATTATGGACAATTTTAATTTATCCTCGCCCGAATCCGAAGAGGAGAAAATTCCGCTAAGAGTCGAATTATACGACTGGCTGCAGTGCCTCGTGACGGCTCTTGTGGGCTGCATTCTCGTCTTCCTTTTCCTATGCAGAGTGATAGGGGTAGACGGAAATTCCATGAACCCTACACTCCTTAACAACGATAAAATAGTCATTTCCAACTTATTTTACGAGCCTCGTATAGGCGATATAATCGTCCTTACAAAGCGCTCGTTTTCAAGCGAACCCATCGTTAAGCGCGTTATAGCCACCGAGGGGCAGACGATAGACATAGATTTTGAAACGGGAGAGGTATGGCGAGACGGGAAGCTTCTCGACGAGCCATACATCAACGAGCTGACGCACAAATACTACGATGTCAGCTTCCCGGCGACGGTCCCGGAAGGTTGCATCTTCGTGATGGGTGATAACCGCAACCGAAGCACGGACAGCCGCGCCAGCTCCATAGGCTTTGTGGATAAGCGCTGTGTCCTCGGAAGAGTTCTGTGCGAAATTCTTCCGCTTTCAAGGTTCGGGCTGGTGAAGTGATGTCTGAAAATAATTCTGTAGACGTTCAATGGTTCCCCGGACACATGACCAAGGCAAAACGCATGATGGCCGAAGCCGTCAAGCAGGTGGACGCCATATGCGAAATAGTTGACGCGAGAATCCCGGTTTCCAGCCGTAATCCCGAGCTCGGTGACATTACGGGCGATAAGCCGCGCCTAATAATCCTCAACCGCTGTGACCTTGCAGATCCCTCAGCGACGAAGCTCTGGATGGAGCATTTTCGCTCACAGGGCGTCTCTGTGCTCGAAACGGACAGTAAAAGCGGCAAGGGAGTGAATGCTTTCGGCGGCGCGGTTCGTGCGCTTTTGAAGGATAAACTCGACCAATATGCCGAAAAAGGGCAGACGGGCAGACCGATCCGCGTGATGGTGGCGGGCATCCCGAACGTCGGAAAATCCACTTTTATAAACAAAATAGCGAAGCGCAAGGCGGCGGCAGCCTCTGACAGACCAGGAGTTACCCGCGGCAAGCAGTGGATAAATGTGGATCGAGGGCTCGACCTTCTCGATACACCCGGTCTCCTTTGGCCGAAATTTGAAACGAAGGAAATGGGAGAAAACCTCGCAATGACCGGCGCTGTCAAGGACGGCGTCGTTGATACCGAGGCCCTTGCGGCGAACCTTATGCTCCGCCTTTTTGCAAATTATCCCGA
>JAEEUX010000144.1 GCA_016290695.1 Oscillospiraceae bacterium | reverse complement strand
CTGAAGAAACACGCCGAGGCCATGGCTTGAAGCGAATACCGCAGACCATCCTCACAGCACGGGCTTTTCCGCTCGTGCTGTGTTTTTTTATATTTCTTCCTTCACCGGAACCGCGCCGCCGATATCAAAGCACGGTTCATCTGTCAGGAAAACAGGTTTTACTCCGCAGTTCTTCAAGAACGCTGATATTGCCGCCGCGTCCGGGTGTGCGTCAATGAACCCGGTGAATGCAAGAGTATCACTCGAAAGCTTGAAACAGGCCCCGCCGATAAAACCGTGGTCGTAGCCCGGAAGGGCAAAATAACCCGGCGATATTATGAGCGTGTGTATGCCGCGTTTTTCCGCTTCCGCCGCTATCGACGCGTCCGCCGTGATAATATGCGTTTCGTCCACCGCGCAGACGGAACAGCGTGCGTAGCCCTGCCGAACATTGGCTATTTCGATACCTTTTTTCTTCGCATAGGATATTATCTCAGGCGCAAGACTGTCACGTCTGTCAAAAATCAAGCGTCCAAGGCTCAGAGCGTTTAGTGAAACGTCGCCCGGATAGGCGGAAGTCTGCCGCGCAGAACATTCCGAGATAATCAGCATGCCATCGCATATTCGCGCAATCCCCTTTGCGGCGAGTGCTTCCCCGCCGCCGAAATAATAAAGCGACATGTCCGCGTGGCCTGCTACCGGCGCGGCAATATCGCCGTTTGGCGGCAAAACTAATGCCCTGACGCCGAGCGATTCGAGCGCCGGAACAAGCCGCGCTCCAGCCGTGCCGAGGATAAGCGCCGTCACCCTGCCTTCCGGCAAATTCGGCGATTTTATGAAGCGCTCGCTCATTTATCCTTTTTCGCGCCGATGGCGGAGGAAAGCGCGTCGCGCAGGTTTCTCACTTCAATAACAGTGAGGCCCTCCGGCACGCTGTATTTACCCTTGTTTCCAAGCGGAACAATGCACTTTTTAAAACCGAGACGAAACGCCTCCGCGATGCGCTGGCCTATGAAGGACACGGAACGAATTTCACCCGTAAGCCCTACCTCGCCTATAGCCACAACGTCGTCCCCGACGGGCTTATCAACATAGCTTGAGGCAACTGCGAGTATGGTTGCAAGGTCGGCGGAGGGCTCGTCCAGTTCCAGTCCGCCCACTACGTTTATGTATGCGTCGCTCGCGCTCATTCTCAGCCCGCCGCGTTTTTCAAGCACTGCGAGAAGCAGCGCTGCGCGGTTATAATCTATGCCGCTGGAAGTTCTGCGCGGAACGTTGAAGCTCGTCGGCGTGATAAGCGCCTGAATCTCCGCGAGTACGGGGCGCGAACCCTCGATAACGCAGGTAACGCATGAACCGGATGCGTTTTCGAGCCTGCCGGAAAGCAGTATCTCAGAAGGGTTCGGAACCTCCGCCAGCCCGTTATCGAGCATTTCAAAAACGCCTATTTCATTCGTCGATCCGAATCTGTTCTTAGCCGCGCGGAGAATTCTGTACGCGGCGTTGGATTCGCCCTCAAAATACAGCACGCAGTCAACCATGTGTTCAAGAATTTTCGGTCCGGCGATAGACCCCTCCTTCGTTATATGCCCCACGATGAAGATGGTCGTTCCTGTGGTTTTGGCTATCTGCATGAGGTGCATGGTGCAGTCCTTTATCTGGCTCTGGCTGCCCGCCGAGGACTCTACCGTTTCGTTATAAAGCGTCTGTATTGAGTCTATAATAACAAGGTCGGGCGCAAGCTCGGTGATGCTCTCCATTATCTCGCCGAGATTTGTTTCCACGAGCACGAAAAGCCCGTCAGACGACACATTCAGACGGTTTGCGCGCATTTTAAGCTGCTTGCCGGATTCTTCTCCCGTTACGTATAAAACCTTCATAGTCTCGGAAACGAAGCCGCACATCTGAAGCAGCAGCGTTGATTTGCCGATACCGGGTGCTCCGCCGACGAGGACGAGTGAGCCCTCCACCGCGCCTCCGCCAAGGACTCTGTCTAGTTCGGAAAACCCCGTGGTGAAGCGGTTTTCGTCCGCGTCGTCAATTTCGGTTATTTTAAGGCATTCCTGCCTCGTAAGAAATGCGCCGTTTGAGCTTTTTCCCGCTTTTGCGGCGGGCGTGGGCTTATGTTCCACGATGCTGTTCCAGGCGCCGCAGGCAGGGCAGCGCCCCTGCCATTTGATTGTTTCATTGCCGCATTCCGTGCAGTAAAATACAGTTTTAGTCTTTGCCATAATGTTCCTCCAGACTTCCGAGGCATTGAAGGACTGAGCATGCAAATATCATCGCAAGCTTTCTTTGGTAACCGTCGTCAGTAAGCTGTGCAAGCTCCGTGGGGTTTGATATAAAGCCGCACTCCAGGAGGACAGCCGGACAGCTGACGTTTTTCATAATGTAAATATCGCTCGAAATTCTCGCGATGGTTCTGCGATTATCCCTTTCAAGCAGGGAGTTCACGCTCCCCTGTATTATTTCCGCGAGCTCAGCGCTCCCCGTCTCGGCTCCGTAATAAGCCTCAAAGCCATAAGCCGATGCGAGTTTGAATTTATTCTGGTGTATGCTGATAAAAACGGGCTGCGGCAATGATTTTACAAGCCTTACGCGTTCGCGCATATCTGCCATCTTACGTTTTTTTACGCTGTCCGCCTCAGGAGGATAGCTTATAATCTCGCTTTCGCGCGTCATAACCGCCGGCAAGCCGAGGAAAACGCTCATCAGCTCCGTCTTCTTCGCGATATCGAGGTTCAGCGCGCTCTCGCGCACCTCGCCTTCCGTCGCGCCGCCGTCCTCCCCGCCGTGTCCCGCGTCTATAACCAGGGTCAGGCAGGGCTTGCGTGACGCAAAGGTTTTTACAGCGTTAAGCTCTGCGCGGCGGGATACTGCAAGCGTAATAACAAGTGCGGCTATACAGACTAAGGCTATCGTTTTCTTCAAAAAGATCCCTCCCCGTTTGAAAATATGTCGGAAGGGATCTTAGTATTACTTTTTGGGCGCGTTATCAGCTATCGGGGGGCGCGCATTATCAGCGCAGATTAGTTCTGCCGTCTCCCGGTTTTCTCCAGATAATCTTATCCGAAAGACGAATTCTCGCGTAACCAAGATGGTAAGAAATGCCCACGACGACAGGCGCAAGCAGCGCAGGGACAAAGTACAGGACCTTAGTAATCGCATAGGAAAAGGTGCCGGCATCCATCAAGGCAAAAATAAAATTGAAATTTGCATAGAAGAAACGCGAAAAACGCATAGCAACAGCGCTTTCCGAGGGGAACAGCAGTATAATCGCGCATAGAACACCGGGAATCTGTGAAAGTGCTCCGGCTATAATTCCGCGAAATTTATTATAGTCCATGTGACCGTAGAGGACAAGGTTATAGTCTCGCTCTCCCCTGCGCCAACCCTCGATATAAGTCATAATGAGGTAAAGCACCATACAAACCGCGGATACGACAACCGTAAACACCCTGTCAGGAACCGTAATGCCTACAAGGTCGAGGTTATTCAGCAGCATAGCGAGGACCAGCATAATGATAATATTGATGATGTGAACATAAAAAATGCTGAAGGTAAAGCGGAACATAGAGCTTTTTCCTGATTCCTCAGCTCTTCTTTTAAACATTTTTGACCTCCGAATAAATCACTTATGCTCGTTAATTATACAAATATAATTGCGGACGGCAAGAGCCGCGCCGAGCAGCGCGTATAAATCGACTATTGCCCCGGCTATGCGGAAAAACACCCCTATAGCCCAAAGTCTGCCAAGCAGTCCGAACACTATGCCCGAAATAACGCCGAGCGCCACATAGCCTATAAGCACGAAAACGAGCTTCCTCGCATCGTTGACAACAAATGAAAACGGAAAAATATTTTTCAATAATTCCATACTACTTCTCCTGTGATTGTATATCAAAAATTTCGCGCGAATCGAAAAACGCCTTAATTACATCCTCATCCGCGGCAGCGCTGCCCTGTATCATTTCCCGGGAGCCTCCGCCGCGGCCTGATATTGCGGCGTTTATTGATTTTGAAAGAGCGCGAAGGTCAAGCCTTTCGCTCGCGATAACGTAATTATACCCTCCTCCGGGCTTTTTTACGAATGAAGCAGCCGCGCCGCCGCAAAGCTTAACTGCCTCGTTCAACAGCAGACGCATGGATTCCGGCTCGAAGAAATCCGGCAGGAACCAGCAGAGATTTCCCTCCGTTTTCTCGCTTTCCGCAACTAAGCCTGCGACAAACTCGCGCTTTATGCTATCGCAGATGCGCTTCTGCGTGTTCAGTTCCTCGGCAAGTCTCTTCACGGCTGCTGCCATATCCTTGCGCTTGACGGAGAGCATGGCGGAAATCTCCGCGACTGAATCCTGATAAAGCGAAAAAACGCCCATAGCCTCGCGTCCGCAGCGAAGGATGATCCGCATCCCTCCGCGGTGGCGCGAATAGTCGATAACCTTTAATAGCCCTATCTCCCCCGTTTTTGAAACGTGAGGAGCGCAGCAGGCACAGGTATCATAACCTTCTATAGTTACTATGCGGATGTTTTCAGTGAGTTCGAGTTTGCTGCGGTATTCAAGCCCGGCAAGCTCCGTTTCTTCCGGGAAACGTGCTGTAACCGGCACGTTTTGCCATATTGCTTCGTTTACGGAGTTTTCGATTTCCGCGATATCCTTGCCGCTCAGTTCGCGGTCAAGGTCGATGGTCACGCCGTCCTCTCCCATGTGGAAGCCGACGTTTTCGCAGCCGAATCGCGTATGTGCAATGCCGGAGAAAAGGTGCTCTCCGGAATGGTTCTGCATGAGCGAGAAACGTTTTTTCCAGTCTATGTGGCAAAGCACTCTGTCTCCGGGAGAAAACTTTTGGTTGCCCGTATAGTAATGAAGTATCTTGCCGTCTTTCTCGGCAGCTTCCTTTATTATCGCTTCTCCGATAAGCCCCGTATCGCAGGGCTGCCCGCCCCCGCCCGGGAAGAAAGCGCTTCGGTCGAGGATAACGCAGGAGCGCCCGTTTTCCTCGATGTAAGCCTGAACAACGGCTTCAAACTCCGCCATGTGGCTGTCGCTGTAATAAAGCTTTTCTGTCATGTCAGTTTCTCATTCCGCTTTCCTCGTTATCCGGCGGATACACCCCGTCGGCGCAGGCAAGTGTATTATAAAAATTCGCGTAAGTAACGTATATGTACGGTGCTTTCCATATTCCGACAACGCCGATGGTTATCGTTATAAGGAAAAACCATCCGATAAAGCTTAGGTCGAGCACGAACAGCTCAAGCTTATGGTTTGTCATAAGGAGCTTACTTTCCCTAATGCATTGCAAAGGCGACTTTGAAGGGTCGTCCAACAGGATGAAATAAGCAAGCCTGTATCTGTAAGCGGCAACAATACCGGGAATAATAAAAAGCAGCGACCATAGAAAAATGAATATTCCTTCAAGGAGCATAATAACGAACAGTTTTCCCGCCAAGGAAAACCCATCTCCGAGATTATAAATGCCGACGTTCCTGCCCCGGCTTATTCTCAGCGCAAAGGACATAAAGCCCACGCCTACAAGCATTGAAAGAAGCTCCAGCACAAAAATGAACGCCGATGCAATCATCACTCTGCCGGAGGGTACGGGCGGATAAATCATTCTTTTGAGGAATTCATAAGCCTGCATTTGCCAGTTGGCGACTATCCGGTTAAGCTCTCCGTTTACGGCGGAAAGCACAAGTCTAATCACAAAATAAACAAGAGCAACATAATAAACATGGGGTTTTAATGGCTCGATTTTCAGCTTTGCGTCGTATTTAAGATATTGCCTGTTCATTCAGAACACCTCCCGAAATCGAGATCACATTTCGCGGCGACCTTCAAGCGCACGGAAAAGCGTCGCCTCGTCGGCAAATTCAAGGTTGCTGCCCACGGGGATGCCGTAGGCTATTCGGCTCACTTTTATGCCGAGCGGTTTTAGCAGACGCGAAATATACATAGCTGTCGCTTCCCCCTCCGTGTCAGGGTTCGTCGCCATAATGACCTCCTTAACCTCTCCGGTGCCGACGCGCGCCAAAAGCTCTCTGACCGTAATGTCTTCGGGGCCGACGTGGTTCATAGGAGAGATAACGCCGTGGAGCACATGGTAGCTCCCGTTATATTCGTGCGAGCGCTCCATGGCGATAAGGTCCTTCGGGTCGGAAACGACGCAGATAGTGGACTTATCGCGCTTTGGGCTTTCGCATACGGGGCATATCTCACTGTCGGTAAGGTTTTGGCACACGGAGCAGCGGTGCACCTCGCGCTTTGCGCTCTTTATCGCCTCGGCAAAAGCCTCAGCCTCGCCGTCGGGAAGAGAAAGAATATGAAACGCCATCCTCTGCGCGGACTTTCCTCCCACGCCGGGGAGAGACGCAAACGCATCTATAAGCCTTTCGAGAGCGGGCGGAAAAATGTTCATTTTCCGCCTCCCGAGGCACGCAGAGCCAAAATACGCGCGGCTCTGTCCTCCGCCTTGAATACGTCGCTTCCCGCGACGAGGACATTCGCCCCGGCGTTTGCCGCAGTGACGGCGGTTTCCGGGTTTATGCCGCCGTCTACCTCAAGCTCGCAGGAAAGGCCGTGTTTTGCGATGTAATCCGCCGTTTTTTCAAGCTTCGGCATCATGTCCGCCATGAACTTCTGCCCGCCGAAGCCGGGTTCGACCGTCATGATAAGGACGAGCGAGCAAAGCTCGATGTATTTTTCAAGCTCGGAGGCCGGCGTCCTGGGCTTTATCGTGACT
>JAEEUX010000143.1 GCA_016290695.1 Oscillospiraceae bacterium | reverse complement strand
GGCATCCAGGTGGGGAAAAAGCACAACGACGAGATCGGCACGCTCGCCGACACGGTGAACGAGATGTCCGCGCGCCTCGCGAGCGCGGAAAAGCTGCAGAGCGAGTTCATCTCCTCCGTTTCCCACGAGCTGAGGACGCCGCTCACCGCCATCACCGGCTGGGGCGAAACCCTCATGTATGACACGGAAATGAGCAACGATTCAAAAAAGGGCATTTCCATCATCCTCAAGGAGGCGCGCCGCCTCACGCGCATGGTCGAGGATCTTCTGGACTTTACGCGCATGGAAAACGGGCGCTTCACCGTAAATATCAGCCAGATAGACGTTGAGGCGGAGCTTGAGGAAGCGGTCTTCACCTACGGCGAAATTCTCCGGCAGGAGAAGATAAACCTCGAATACACCCCTACGGACGAGGGTCTTCCAATTATAGCCGCCGACCCGCAGCGCTTAAAGCAGGTTTTCCTCAATATTCTCGATAACGCCGCCAAATACGGGCGTGAGGGCAAGCGCATCATCGTTGATATCGGCCTTGAACAGGGCTACGAGGGCTCGGACAAGGATTACGTTAAAATAACCGTTCGTGATTTCGGTCCCGGCATCCCGGAGGACGAGCTTCCGCACGTTAAGGATAAGTTCTACAAGGGCAGCTCAAAGGAGCGCGGCAGCGGCATCGGCCTTGCCGTGTGCGACGAAATAGTCCGCCTGCACCGAGGCATTCTCAACATAGCAAACGCCGAGGGCGGCGGCACCGTCGTGACCGTCCTTCTCCCCGTAAACCCGCAGGCATAGCTTATCTGAAGGCAAAACCGCAGAAAATGAAAGGATATGATTTAAACGGCAAAAGCTAATAAACTCAAGGATTTCCGCACCTCCATCGGCGGGCAGGCGCTTATCGAGGGTATCCTCATGCGCGGCCCTAAGAAGCAGGCAATAGTCGTAAGAGGCAAGGACGGCCTCGTAATAAAGGAAGAAGAATTAAAGCTCGTCAAGGACCGCTACCCCATTCTCGGCGTTCCTTTTATACGCGGCATAGTCAATTTCCTCAGTTCCATGGCAAACGGCGTCCGCGCGCTGATGTTTTCCGCCGAGCAGATGCCGGAGGAACTGCAGGAAGAAGGAGAATCGAAGCTCGATAAGTGGATAGAGTCGCATTTCAGCAGCGAAACGGCGGAAAAGCTCATCGTTATCATCGCAATGGTCTTCGGAATAGGCTTCTCCGTTCTGCTATTCATGCTCCTGCCCACGCTCATAGCTGGGCTTTTCAACTCGCTGATAGAATCGCGCATCATCAAAAACCTCATTGAGGGCGCGATACGAATAATCATTTTCCTCAGTTATATTTGGCTGGCTACGCGCATAAAGGATATACACCGCGTCTTTGAATACCACGGTGCGGAGCACAAAACCATCCACTGCTACGAAAAGGGTCTTGAGCTCACGGTGGAGAACGTCCGTCCCCAGCCGAGGCAGCATCCCCGCTGCGGAACGAGCTTCATCTTCATCGTTATGATAATAAGCATCCTCGTTTTCTCTGTGATCAGCTGGTCAAACGCCATCATCCGCATGCTTCTGCGTCTCGCACTGCTCCCCGTCGTCGTGGGAATAAGCTACGAGATCATCCGCTGGGCGGGCAGGCACGACAACTGGCTATCCGCCATTCTTTCCGCACCGGGCAAAGCCCTGCAGCACCTCACGGTCTTTGAGCCGGATGACGAAATGATCGAGTGCGCCATTAAGGCGATGGAGCTTGTCATCCCCGAGGAAAAGGACTCTGACAGATGGTGACTCAGCCGTGAAAACCTATAACGACATTTATCTCGACGCGCGAAAGCTCCTGAAAAACGCAGGCGTGGAGGCTTATTCTCTCGAGGCGCGGCTCCTCCTTTCCTACGCCGCCGGCAAAAACACCGCTGAATTTCAGCGCGACATGCGCCTTTTCGCTTCGCCGGAATATGAAGCGGAGGCGGTCCGGCTTCTTCGCCGCAGGGCGGAGGGCGAGCCCGTCGCCTACATTACCGGCGAGTGGGAGTTCTTGGGGCTTCCCATGATAGTCACTCCCGCGACGCTTATTCCCCGTATAGACACTGAGCTCATCGCGGAAACCACTATAGAATTTCTGCGCGGCGCGGAATCTCCGCGTGTGCTCGACCTTTGCACCGGCACCGGCTGCATCGGCATCGCGACTGCGAAAAACATCGCCGCCGCGCGCGTCGTGCTGGCCGATATATCGCAGGAGGCGCTGAAAATCGCGCGCAAAAACGCCGCGCTCAACGGCGTTTCCTCGCGGGTGATGGCAGTCGAGGCGGACGCTCTCAGCGCGCCCGCACCTATTCTTCGCGATTTTTCCCTTCTCGTCTGCAATCCGCCCTACATTCCCTCGGGTGATATAGCGGGGCTGGACGTTTCCGTCCGCTCCTATGAGCCGCATTCGGCGCTCGACGGCGGCGAGGACGGGCTTATGTTTTACCGCAGCGTCTGCGAAAAATGGACAGGGACGCTCCTTCCCGGCGCGCGCGTTATCTTTGAATGCGGCGTCGGTCAGAGCCAATCCCTCCGCGCGCTCGGCGAGGCTGCGGGACTGCGCTTTGTCGAAGCGAGGAAGGACACGCTCGGGATTGACCGCGCAATAATTTTTGAAAAATAAGGGCTTCACAGCTTGAAAGGAATGGAATATAATGGCTACTGCTAAAAAGCACATAATCGAGCCCGCCGCTCCGGCGACGGATAAAAAGAAAGCGCTCGAAACGGCGATGTCGCAGATCGAGCGCACCTTCGGCAAGGGCTCCATCATGCGCCTCGGCGAGTCGGCGCACATGAACGTGGAGGCCATCAGCACCGGCTCCCTCACGCTGGACATGGCACTCGGCATAGGCGGCGTCCCCAGAGGAAGAATAATCGAGATTTACGGCCCCGAGTCCTCCGGTAAGACCACGCTTGCGCTCCACATTCTCGCTTCCGCGCAGAAGGCGGGGGGCGAGGTCGCGTTCGTGGACGCGGAGCATGCGCTCGACCCCGTTTACGCGCGCGCCCTCGGCGTTGATATTGATAATCTTCTCATTTCCCAGCCGGACACCGGCGAGCAGGCGCTCGAAATAACCGAAGCGCTCGTCCGTTCCGGCGCGGTGGACGCTATCGTCGTCGACTCCGTGGCGGCGCTCGTTCCGAGGGCCGAGATAGAGGCCGAAATGGGCGACAGCGTCGTGGGCCTGCATGCAAGGCTCATGTCGCAGGCGCTGCGCAAGCTCGCCGGCTCCATTTCCAAGACTAACTGCGTCGTCGTTTTCATAAACCAGCTCCGCGAGAAGATAGGCGTAATGTACGGCACCCCCGAGACGACAACGGGCGGCCGCGCGCTCAAATTCTACGCCAGCGTCCGTCTGGACGTTCGCCGCGTCGAGGCTGTAAAGAACGGCAGCGAGGTCGTCGGCAACCACACACGCGTCAGGGTCACGAAAAACAAGGTCGCGCCTCCCTTCCGCGAGGCGGAATTTGATATAATCTACGGCGAGGGCATCTCCCGCATGAGCGAGATAGTGGATATCGGCGTAAGCCTCGGCCTCATTGAAAAAAGCGGCTCATGGTTCACCGTGAACGGCGAGCGCCTCCAGGGCAAGGACAGCGTTAAGGATTACCTTAAAAAACACCAGGACATTGCCGACTCCATCCAGGAGGAAATCATGAAGCGTGCCGCGAAAAACGCCGAGCCGGTGGAAAAGGGCCCCGCGCCCATCCCCGCCGGCAGGTCCATTGAGGTCACTGCTGACGATTTTGAAGGCTGATGTCCGCGACGCTTGAAAAAATCGAGGATTCGCGCACGCGCAAGGGCTTCGTAGAGCTTTTTTTCTCAGGCGGCGAGCATCTTCGCTGCTCGGCGGGCGACGCGGCGGATCTGGCCCTGTGTACAGGGATGGAGCTGAGCGACGCGGCGCTTGAGTCGCTTCGCGAAAGCTGCGCCCTTTCCTCCGCGAAGGAGCACGCCGCGCGGCTGCTGTCTTACCGCGCGATGAGCCGGGGCGAGCTCAAACGCAAGCTCTGCGAAAAGGGCGAAACGCCCGAAAACGCCGAAGCCGCCGTCGAGTGGCTTTCCGGCATGGGTCTCATGGACGAACTCAGCTACGCCAAAAGCGTCGTGCGCTACTGCATGGGCAAGGGCTGGGGCGAAGCGCGAATAAAGCAGGAATTTTACCGCCGTTTCGTCCCGCGCGAATACTGGGACGAGGCACTGTGTGAGCTAACTGGCGAGGACGAGGCGATAGAGCGCTTCGTCGAGCGGCGTCTCGCCGGAAAAACTCCGGACCGGCGCGAGCTCAAAAAAATAACTGACGCGTTGCTGCGCCGCGGCTACTCATGGGAGCAGGTCAAGGACGCAACGGCGCGATACATCGATAATTGCGAGGATGAATACTGATGGCAAACAGGGTTGGCATGGTCTCTCTCGGCTGCGCTAAGAACACCGTAAACAGCGAACAAATGCTTTGGCTTCTGAACGAAGCCGGATACGAGATAACGGGCGACCTTTCGGAGATCGACTATCTTATAATCAACACCTGCGGTTTCATAGAAAGCGCGAAAACCGAGGCGATAAACAATATTCTGGAATTCGGCAAGCTCAAAAAGGAAGGCCGCCTCAAAAAAATCATCGTGACAGGCTGCCTCCCGGAGCGCTACAAGAGCGAGGTCCTGAAGGAGATGCCGGAGGTGGACGCGCTCGTCGGCTGCGGCAGCTTCTCCGAAATAGTGGACGTTCTGAAGGCCGTGGAGCGCGGCGAAACGCCCGAGCGCTACGGCGACATAAACGCCAAGGTGGAGGAAACGGACCGCGTTATCACCTCCGGCGAGGGCTGGGCCTACATAAAAATCGCCGAGGGCTGCGACAACCGCTGCGCTTACTGCGTCATTCCCTCCATACGCGGCAAATTCCGCTCCCGCCCGATGGAAAACATAGTCCGAGAGGCTAAGGAGCTGGCAGACATGGGTGTGAAGGAGCTCATAGTCGTGGCGCAGGACATCACGCGCTACGGCATGGACCTTTACGGCGAGCGCCGTCTTTCCGCGCTCATACGCGAGCTTGCGAAGATTGACGGTCTGCGCTGGATACGCCTGCATTACCTCTACCCGGAGCTTATCGACGACGAGCTCATAGACTGCATCGCAAGCGAATCCAAGGTTGTAAAATACCTCGATATCCCCATCCAGCACATTAACAGCGCCATACTAAAGCGCATGAACCGCCGCGGAAGCGGCGACGATATCCGCGCCCTGTTCAAAAAACTGCGCGAGCGCATCCCCGGCCTCGTCCTGAGAACGAGCATAATCACAGGGCTGCCCGGCGAGGGCGAGGCGGAGTTCGACGAGCTCTGCGCCTTCCTGCGCGAAGCGAAAATCGAGCGCGCCGGGGTTTTCCCCTTCTCCCCCGAGGAGGGCACTCCCGCCGCTGAGATGGAATACCCCGACAAGGAAACGGCGGAGCACCGCGCCCAGCTTCTGGTGGATCTCCAGTCGGAGATAATTGACGAGTTCAACGCTTCCCGCCTCGGGAAAACTATAGAGGTCCTCTGCGAGGGCTTCGACAGCTTCGGCGAATGCTGGTATGGCCGCAGCGCCGCCGACTCCCCCGACGTTGACGGGAAGGTCTTCTTCACGGGCAAGGGCGCCGTCCCGGGCGAGTTTATCTCCGTTCATGTGACTGACGTGCTCGACGGCGACCTTACAGGTGAAATCGCCGACAATACTTGAAAGGACTGCTGCATAAATGACAACGGCAAATAAGCTCACGCTTATAAGGGTTGCAATAATCCCGCTTTTCGTCATAGCGATACTGCTGAAAATGCCCTGGTCGCGTCCTGCGGCGCTCGTGCTGTTCATTCTCGCGAGCCTCACGGATTTCATCGACGGCTACGTTGCGCGCAAGTACAATCAGGTGACGAATTTCGGCAAATTCATGGACCCGGTGGCGGATAAGCTGCTCATCACGGCGGCTATCCTCGTTTTCGTCGAGGGCGGGCAGTGCCCGAGCTGGGTCGCGCTCATAATCATTGCGCGCGAATTCGCGGTCACGGCGCTGCGCCTCATCGCGGCAAACGGCGGCCTCGTCATAGCTGCGGCAATGTCCGGCAAGGTGAAAACGGCCAGTTCCATAGTCTGCATCTGCATCATGCTCACTTCGCTGCACAAAATCGTACTTTTCGGCGATATTACGCTCAATACCGTCTGCCTCGCCGTAATGCTAATAACCACCGTCGTTTCCGGCGCGGAATACTTCGTAAAAAACCACGGTCTGCTCAACACAGGCGGCAAATGAATCGCCTTCGGCTGCATAAACTCACCCGCGAAGATTATATCTTCGCGGGCTTTTTCATATACTGTTCCGAGATTAGCCTGACGGTGCCAATTTGAACACGCTGAAATCTGCGTTCTTTCGTCTCTTTTTGTTCTTTCTTCTTCGATGGGCGTCAGCCCATCTTCATCAGAAAAAAACAAAAATCGACTGAAATTACTTGCTTTCAGTTCGCAGAAGTTTTGCCGGAGCAGATTTTCGGCAAAACGAGGAAAGCGGCGCTGCGGAATACTTTGTGTATTTCCAAGCCGTGTGACGAAGTTTTGGCGGAAATCTGCCCGTCAAAACCGTGTTCTAATTGGCGCCGTCAGGCTACATATTCTTTGTCATTTCTCTTTTGAGCCGCCCGATTATCCGCTTTTCAAGGCGCGAGATGTAGGACTGCGATATGCCCATGAGCTCGGCGACCTCC
>JAEEUX010000142.1 GCA_016290695.1 Oscillospiraceae bacterium | reverse complement strand
TATACGTTTGGATAATCCGCGGAACGCCTATGCTCGTTCAGGCCTGCCTCATATTCTTCGGCCTGCCCCAGCTTATTCAGACCTTTTCGCCCGATTTCCGCATTACACAGGAGATAGCGGGTCTTATTACGCTCACGCTGAACGCCGGAGCCTATATGTCAGAGATCTTCCGCGGCGCTATAGGCGCGGTCCCCAAAGGTCAGGTTGAGGCGGCGCGAAGCCTCGGCATGAGCAGCCTTCGCACGACGATGAAGATTGTTCTGCCTCAGGCCTTCAAAATAGCCGTTCCTTCTCTCGTAAACCAGTTCATCATAACCGTTAAGGATACTTCCATTCTGTCTGCCATCGGTCTCTCCGAGGTTCTCAACAAGGCGAAGGTATATGTCGGCAAAACGTACCAGTTTTTTGCTTCTTACCTGCTCGTCGCCATCTTCTATCTCGTATTCATCTCGATTTTGATGGTCATTTCTAAGTATTTGGAGAAGAAAATCAATTATGACAGAAAAAGTTAAAGTTACAAATTTACATAAAAGCTTTGGCGAGCTCCAGGTTCTGCGCGGCATCGACCTTACGATAAAGGAAGGCGAGGTCGTATGCGTAATCGGCCCCTCCGGCGGCGGAAAATCCACTTTCCTGCGCTGCCTAAATAAGCTTGAGGAGGCCACCGAGGGCCAGATCATCGTCGACGATTATGAAATAACCTCTCCGAAAATCAATATAAACAAGGTGCGCGAGAATATAGGGATGGTTTTTCAGAGCTTCAATCTTTTCTCGCATCTCACCGTCCTCAAAAACGTCATGCTCGCGCCGGTCGACCTAAAAAAGATGAACAAGGCCGACGCTGAAAAGCGCGCTATTGAGCTATTGCGCCGCGTCGGACTTGAGGACAAGGCCTCTGTTTACCCGCACCAGCTTTCCGGCGGGCAGCAGCAGCGCGTCGCAATAGCGCGCGCGCTGGCGATGAACCCCGACATAATGCTTTTTGACGAGCCCACCAGCGCCCTTGACCCGGAGATGGTCGGCGAGGTTCTCACCGTTATGAAGGAACTGGCGCAGGGCGGCATGACGATGGTTGTCGTCACGCACGAGATGGGTTTTGCGCGCGATGTGGCTGACCGCATCGTTTTCATGGCGGGCGGCGTCATCGCCGAGGAAGGCACTCCCGACGAAATATTCAACAACCCAAAAAACGAACGCACAAAAGAGTTTTTGAGCAGTGTTCTATAAGAGCATATGAACGCGCTGCGCTTTTGCAGCGCGTTTTTTACTATACTCCACCAAGGTCAAGGAGCGGAAAATGAGAACACAAAACAAAGGCAGGGACATGGTTTTCCTCGTGCTGGCAATGCTTCTATACGGCAGCATTGGCGTTTTCCGGCGAAGCATTGGGCTTTCCTCCGCTGCCATAGCTTTTTCCCGCGGCGCGATAGGCGCGGCGGTGCTTTTTGCTTTTATGAAGCTTGGCAGGCGGCGCTTTTCGCGCGATAAGCTGAAGGGGCAGATGCCGCTTCTCTGCGTTTCCGGCGCGCTTATCGGAGCAAACTGGATTTTTCTTTTTGAAGCGTATAATTACACAAGCGTCGCCGTCGCTACACTGTGCTATTACATGGCGCCGCTCTTCGTCATGGCGGCTTCTCCCTTTATTCTGAAGGAAAAGCTCAGCGCCAAAAACGCGCTCTGTATTCTGGCCGCGCTCGCCGGAATGGTGCTCGTCTCAGGGCTCACGGAATTGAACGGAGCCTCCCGGGCAGAACTGCCAGGCATACTTTTCGGGCTTGCTGCGGCGGTGCTCTACGCCTCAGTTATTTTTCTGAACAAGAGGGTTTCCGGCGTCCCGGCTTACGACAGGACGGTTATACAACTTAGCTCCTCCGCCCTTGTCCTCCTGCCCTACTGTCTCATAACTGGAGCGTTTAACGGGGCTGATTTTTCCGCGCGTTCCGTAATCCTGGTTCTTATTCTCGGCGTCTTCCACACGGGTATAGCCTACGCGCTGTATTTCAGCGCGCTGGACGGATTAAAGGCGCAAACTGCGGCACTTTTCAGCTACATCGACCCCATCGTTGCGATAATCCTGTCTGCGCTTCTCCTGGGCGAAGAGCTCGGCACGACCGGTATTATCGGCGCGATACTCGTCCTCGGCGCGGCAATAGTCAGCGAGCTGCCCATAGGCAAAATGCTCGGACGGCACAAAAAATAATATAACATCCCGCTTTCAAAAGAAAACGGGATGTTTTTTGTAAATATAAACTATTTATGCATTGAGCGCGCCGCCGCAGTATTCGCAGCAGCCGTTCGCATCCGGAACGGTCGTCGCGCCGCAGGAGGGGCAGGTCACCGCCTGCTTCGGCTTCGCGGCAGCGGCCATATTATCGCGCGCGTCCTGGCGAAGCTTGAGCAGCATGGACTTTATCTCCTCGCCCATCGTGACGTACTCACGGTAATCCACGTTCTCCGCGGGGTCGAAGGACGTGTTTACTTTTCCGTTCACCACGGGCTGGGTGTCTATCTCAAGGCTCGAATCATTAAGACGGAAGTTTATCTCGTCAAAATAAGGATTGTTAACATTAATTGTTATATTAAAATCATAGGAATAAGTATATCTCGGCGGAATATAGCTGTGTTCCTTGCCGTCCGGCGTCTTGCGCATAATTTCGGTTCTGTCTTCGTCTATGTCGAGGCGGCAGCCGGTAACGTCGGAAAACGCGAGGACGTCGGGGTTTGCTTCTTTGAGGTCTCTTGCGGAGCTGACCATGAACTTCTCCGCGTCCTCGTCGAAGAGGATCTTCATGTTCTTCCCGAGCGTGCGCGTGGTGTGGAAGGCCGCGACCTTTTCCTTGTTAGCCTCGCGGTATTCAAGCTGCTGCTTTATGTCGCTCACCGTCGAGTGCCGTCTCTCGGAAAACCAGGGCGAAAGCTTCTTCGCGCAGTCCTTGCAAAGGTTGCCGTCCTCAAGCTTGCGGTTTCCGAGAAGGCCGATTTTTTCGCCGCATATATCGCAAAATTTTTTATCAAAAAGTCCCATTTCATTAGCCTCCGTCATTGCAGACAGCGCCGCCGGAGCCGCCGTAAAGCGGAGCCGTGCGGCGCTGCGCATTATATTACTGTACTATGTCGCCGTCGTCAAACGGGTCGCCGCACTCGGGGCAGAACTTAGGCGGAGTAGAGCCCTTCGGAGGCTCCCAGCCGCATTTGTCGCACTTATACTGCGGGACGCCTGCCGGCTTCTTTGCACCGCATTCGGAGCAGAACTTGCCCTTGTTCACAGCGCCGCAGGAGCAGGTCCAGCCATCCTCCGGCTTCTTTGCGCCGCACTCGGGGCAGAATTTTCCATTTACCATAGCGCCGCAGGAGGGGCATTTCCAGCTATCCGCGGCGGACGCTGCCTGCTGAGCGGCGGCCTGCTGCTGGCCCATCTGGAAGAGGTTCGCGGCATTGTTGCCCATAGCGCCCTGCGCCATGTTCATACCCATGAAGCCGATGGCTGCGCCGCCCTTGTTGGCAGCCGCAGCGCGCATGGCGTCGTTCTGGGCGGAAATCTGAGAAGCTGCCGCGCGGGTGGGATCCATGTAAGCGGCGCTCTTCTGCATCTCCTTTATCATGGCCTCGTCTTCCTCGTTGGCCTTGACGGAGGAAACGCCGACGCGCTGGATCTCTATGCCTCTGTAATCGCGCCACTGCTCGGAAAGAACCTCCTTGAGTATCTTTGCAAGCTCATCGGTGTGTCCGGGCAGGGCGGAATAGCGTATGCCCATCTCGGAAATGCGGGCAAACGCGGGCTGGAGAGCCGTGAGCAGCTCGCTCTTAAGCTGGCTGTCGATTTCCGAGCGGTCAAACACGTCGCTCATATTGCCGCAGATATTCGTATAGAAAAGCAGGGGGTTAACGAGCTTATAGCTGTATTCGCCGAAGCAGCGGATGGAGATATCTATGTCTATGCCCGCGCGCTCATCTACGACGCGGAAAGGAACGGGAGAAGGAGTTCCGTACTTATTCCCGATAATCTCCTTGGTGTTGAAATAGTAAACGCGCTGATCCTTGGGGGCTTCGCCGCCAAAGGTGAAACGCTTTCCGACGTTTTTGAATACGTCGATGATGCTCTGGCCGAGGCTGCCGCAGAAAATGGAGGGTTCGGTGGACATATCGTAGGTGTATTCACCCGGCTCGGCGCATACGTCGACGACCTTGCCCTGCTCTACTATCATCATGCACTGCCCGTCCGCGACGGCGATAACGGAGCCGTTGGAGATGATATTGTCGCCGCCCTTGGTGTTGCTTGAACGGCCTGATTCACGCTTCCAGCCCTTGACCGCAAGAACGTCCGCCGGAATGGCTTCACAATAAAAATATTCTTTCCACTGGTCGGCAAGAACGCCGCCCGCAGCGCCGAGCGCCGCTTTGATAAGTCCCATAAAAATACCCCTTTCAAATTTAAAATATGTATTTTTAATGTATATTATTGATATTACATCAATTATTACGTATTGCGCTTTACAAGGCTGTCCGCGATATAGCAAAGGAGCTGCGTGTCTGCGAAGGCTGAATTTAAAGCGCTCTTTGCCAGGGCGGTATTCTCCGCGACGAGTTTTTGGCAGTTTTCAAGCCCATACAGGGAAATGAAATTAGTCTTCTGATTCTTTTCGTCGGAGCCGACAGTCTTCCCGAGTTCCTCCGTCGTGCCCTCGACGTCGAGGATATCGTCCCTAAGCTGGAAGGCAAGGCCAAGCCTTTGCCCATACTCTCGCGCCGCAGCTCGCTGCGCTTCGTCCGCGCCTGCGGCTATGCAGCCAAGCTCACATGAGGCGGCAATGAGCGCCGCGGTTTTCATCTCATGCATGAGCTTCAGTTCGTTTTCTTCCTGTTTTTCTTCTTCTCCGACAAGATCGAGGTACTGCCCGCCGCAAATCCCGCCAAATCCCGCTGCAAAGGAAAGGACCTTTACAGCATTTACAGTGAGTTCCGGCGATTTTCCGGCTGAGGCGATAACCGAAAAAGCCTCTGCCTGCAAAGCGTCGCCCGCCAAAAGAGCAAGCCATTCTCCGTAAATCACATGGTTTGTCGGTTTTCCGCGCCGAAGCTCGTCGTTGTCCATACAGGGCAAATCGTCATGTATGAGGGAATAGGTGTGAAGTATTTCTACTGCACAGCCAAAATCGAGTCCTTCAGCTGCATTTTGGCCCGACGCGGCGCAAAACGCCATCGTCAGTATCGGTCTGAGGCGCTTTCCCCCGGCCATGAGGCTATAGCGCATGGCTTCGGAGAGCCTTGCATGAGGAACTGCTCTTTCCGGCAGCAGCTCCGCGAGCCGTTTTTCGATCTGCGCCTTATAATCGCGCAGGAGCGCGTCACTGTTCATCGGCTTCAAATTCCGTTTCCACGGGCGCGCCGTCCGCGCCCTTCATGAGCTTGACTATCTTCTGCTCGGCGGTATCGAGGAGCTTGGAACAGTTCTTGACGAGCTTGGTTCCCTCTTCAAACATGGAAAGCGCATTTTCGAGGCTGACGTCGCCCTTTTCAAGAGCCTTCACTATTTCCTCAAGGCGAGCCATGGATTGCTCAAAAGTAAGTTTTTCAGGCATTTTCTGTTACCTCCGTAAGCTCGCAGCGAGCCGCGCCGTCGGGTAATCTAAGCGTGAGCTCGTCGCCTTTTTTTAACTGCGCGACTGATCTGACCACCGCGCCGTCCGCTCCGCTTGCCACGCAGTAGCCTCTGCCGAGAACCTTCAGCGGGCTCATCGCGTCGAGTCCGGCGGCAAGCGCGGAAAAGCGGTTTTTCCTGCGGCTTACTATGTCGTAAGCGCCCAAAGCAAGATGCTCCGCGTCGTAATCAAGGCGCAGGCGCTTGTCTTCAATATATGCAAGGGGGCTTTTCAGCTCCCTGTTTTCGCTGAGCTTTGAAAGGTTTTCGCGGCAAGCCTCCAGCTTTCGCGCAAGGGCGGAGGCCATGCGCTTTTCGCTCGCGCCGAAAACCTCGTGGAGCTTCGTTTTGTCCGGAACGGCGAGCTCCGCGCCGTTAGAAGGCGTCGCCGCGCGAAGGTCGGCGACATAGTCGGCGATAGTAACGTCCGGCTCATGCCCCACGGCGGAGATGACCGGTATCTCAGACTCAAAAATCGCGCGGGCAACTCGCTCGTCGTTAAAGGCCCACAAATCCTCAATCGAGCCGCCGCCTCTGCCGACTATCATCAAATCGGCTATTTTCCAGCGGTTGGCGTATTTAATAGCGGACACTATCTCCGGCGGCGCTTCGACGCCCTGCACCCGCACCGGCATAAGTATCACCTTCGCTATCGGGAACCTGTGGCGCAGCACCCTTATCATGTCGCGCACGGCTGCGCCTGCGGAAGAGGTAACAAGCGCGATGCGCTCCGGATATGGCGGGATGGGCTTTTTCAGTTCCTTATTGAACAGGCCCTCCTTGAAAAGCCTGTCCCTGAGTTGCTCAAAGGCAAGGTACAGGTCGCCCACGCCGTCCGGCGTGATTGAGCCGCAGTAAAGCTGGTACGCCCCGTCGCGCGGGTATACGGCGATCCTTCCGAACGCTATCACCTGCATACCGTTTTCCGGGCGGAACCTGAGCTTCACGGCGCTGGACTTGAACATCACGCAGCGAAGCGTGGCTTCCTTATCCTTGATCGTGAAATAATGGTGCCCCGAGGGGTATATCTTATAGTTTGACAGCTCGCCGCGAACGTATATTCCGTCAAATTCCTTATCTCCTTCGATAAGGTTCTTAATGCGGGCATTAAGTTCCGTAACGCTGTAGATTTTCTCGTTCA
>JAEEUX010000141.1 GCA_016290695.1 Oscillospiraceae bacterium | reverse complement strand
CGAGGGTCTTTACATTCATTTCCTTATGCTCCCACATCACCATCATGGCTATATACTGCGTATAGGTGAGGTTTATTTCGTCAAGGAAGGGCTTGTATTTCCTGATTATCTCCTTGGCGCAGGCATAGAGCGGGAAGCATAGTTGGTTTTCAAGCTTTATGCAGTCATATTTGCCGGGTTGGGTTTCCACGTTGTATTTACCTCGCTTTTTTCGCGCTGAGCGCGCATTGCACATTGAAGGTATTATAGCACAGGATGCGAAGAATGAACAGTAAAAAATACGAGCGCCGGTTTGAAAGGGGAGAATGGAGCATGATATCAAAAACAAGAAAGGAACAAAACAGCTTATTAATGGATAATTAATGGGAATGATAAGGGAGAACAATAAAAGGGGTTGTGTATAAAAGGAGAAAGGAAAGTTTGCGGAAGAAAAAATTCAAACCGGCGCCGTTAAAGAGATGATCGTAGTTAGTGGCGCTCTTATTCAGTCGTCGTAATCCGGCGGGACGTAGTTCGGATCCTCCGAAGCGGTCTTCGCCGCGCGAACGGCCTTTGCGAGCTGGTCGGAGCAGGAGGTGGGCCTTCTGCCGCAGATTATGCCCGTGAGCTTTTTCTCAATCTCGTCCACCGTCCAGCCCTCAAGGAGCGAAGAGATGGTTTTCAGATTGCCGTTGCAGCCTCCTGTGAAGCTGATGTTTCTTACCTTATCGCCGTCAAGGTCGAAGCTGATCATCTGAGAACAGGTGTTTTCGGTAAGATAATCATAGTGGAACATTTAAATAATCTCCTTTACCTTTGCTCTGATTTTACCAATGTCAGCCGTGGGCTCAAAGCGGGCGGCAATGTTGCCGTTTTTGTCGATAAGAATTTTGGTGAAATTCCATTTGATGTTGCCGTTGTTCTTATAATCCTTATCCATCTTCTTCACGATGGGGGCAAGCATGAGCTTCATGGCTCCGTCAAAGCCCTCGAACTTGGTGTTCTGGGTGAGCCATTTATAAAGGGGAATGGCGTTTTCGCCGTTAACGTCTATCTTGCTGTACTGCGGGAAGGTGATGCCGTACCTTCCGGTGCAGAAATCGTGGATCTCCGCGTCGTCGCCGGGGGCCTGGTTCATGAACTGGTTGCAGGGGAAATCGAGGATCTCAAAGCCCTGGTCGTGCAGCTCTTCGTACATGTTCTGCAGCTCCTCATACTGGGGCGTGAATCCGCAGCCCGTTGCAGTGTTAACGATGAGAACGGTCTTTCCCTCGAACTGAGAGAGCGCTACGTCGCTGCCATCCTGAGCCTTTACGGTGAAATCATATAAATTCATAATCGGTTCCTCCTAAGTGATAAATTTTTAGATTAAATCGTGTACGATTTATTTTGTGATTAAATCGTACACGATTTATCTTAATTTGTCAATACCCTTTTTGAAAATTTTTTGTTTTTTTGAAAAAAATATTCGGCAGACCGAAAAAACTTCGGCCTGCCGTGGCTTTTGAGCTATTGAATTATGGAGAAAAATCAGAGCAGGACTGCGTTTCTGAGCGTGCAGTAGCGGTTTCCGGCTTCCTCATAAGTGTCGAAAACGCCGAGAACTGTGATGCTTTCGCCAAGCTCGGGGTAATCCTCGGGATAGGAGTAATCGTCTGTCAGAACGAATTCTATGCCATTGGCGCAGCAGGCAGTAGCGTCGCGGATGATGCAGGCGAAGTAATTTATGCCGCTTGCTTCATCGTGGAACATATCGTAGTCGCCGCACATTTTTACGGTTTTGCCGATGTAATTCTCGGGCTCGACCATCATGTTATAGACCTCGGAGTATACCACTGTGCTTGACATAAGCGTCAAGTCGACCTCGGCCTCGCTGTTTTCCGAAGCGGGGGAACTCTCTGCCGGAGCGTCCTGCGCGGCGGGGCTTGCTTCAACGGAGACAGGGGCCTCGCCACCAGTTTCCGTCTTCTCAATCTGGGCGCTTATAACGCTGTCGACCGAGCTTTGAGAATTATCTACCCGCGAGGCGGAGCCGCCGTCACCGCAGGCGGCCAAAGAAAACATAAGCGCGGCGCAAATAAGCGCGCAGACTGCATTTTTCATTTCTGAATGCCTCCTTTTACCATTCCCGTCACATAGAAAATGATGAACGCGGCAACGTCTACGGCAACGATGGTCGAGCCCACGGGCGTTCCTGCGAGGATGGAAATAATCATCCCCAAAAACGCGCACACGACGGAAAGCACAGCCGAGCATACCGTGACCGATTTAAAGCTGCGGAAAATGCGCATCGCGGAAAGCGCGGGAAAAATGACGAGCGCCGAAATGAGCAGCGAGCCGACGAGGTTCATCGCAATGACGATTATCACCGCCGTAACGACGGCAATCAGGAGGTTATATGCCTCCGCTTTCGTTCCGACGGCCCTGGCAAAGGCTTCATCGAATGTGACGGCAAAAATCTTGTTATAAAAGAAAATGAAAATGATTACTACAGCGACGGAAAGCGCCACGCAGAGCCAAACCTCGCGCCCCGTGAGCGTGAGGATGGAGGTGGAGCCGAAGAGCGTGCTGCAAACATCGCCCGAAAGGTTCGACGAGGTGGAAAAAACGTTCATGAGCAGATAACCGAAGGCGAGCGCGCCGACGGATATCATCGCTATTGCCGCATCGCCCTTTATCTTCGCGTTCTGCCCTGTCCTCAGGAGAAGCACGGCGCTTATCACTGTGACCGGCAGCACTATGAGCATTTCGTTTGTGAGGTTAAAAACCGAGGCTATTGCCATCGCGCCGAACGCGACATGGGAGAGCCCGTCCCCGATGAAGGAGAAACGTTTCAATACGAGCGTAACGCCGAGCAGGGAGGAGCAGAGCGCGATTAAGACGCCGACGATAAGCGCATAACGCACAAAGGGGTATTGCAGATACAGGCCGAGCTTATCTATCATTTTCCCGAGCCTCCTTCCTGCTGCATGAGAAACGCTTTTCCGGCGCCGCTTGCAAGGTATTCGTCCTTTGTCCCGAAGAAAATGCTGCTGCCGATATGCAGAATGTGGCTTGCGTAGCGAAGAGCCGCAGCAATATCGTGGGAAATCATGATGATGGTTATGCCGGAGGCGTTCAGCTCCGAAATGAGGCCGTACATCTCCGCCGTTACCACAGGGTCGAGGCCGGAAACGGGCTCGTCGAGCAGAAGGAGCCTGCGCGTCGCGCAAAGGGCCCGGGCCAGAAGCACGCGCTGCTGCTGCCCGCCGGAAAGCTCGCGGTAGCAGCGGCGGGCAAGCTTTGTTATGCCCATGCGCTCCATATTCTCGGCGGCGAGCGCTTTTTCCCCGGAGCTGTAAAACGGCCTGAGGCCGCTCCTTGCCTGACAGCCGGAGAGGACAATTTCACGCACGGAGGCGGGGAAATCCTTCTGCACGACAGTTTGCTGCGGGAGGTAACCTATTTCGCTGCGTTTCAGCCCGTCACCGGTCTCAATGCTGCCGCTTATCGCTTCCTGGAGGCCGAGCAGTGTTTTCATAAGGGTGGATTTTCCGGAGCCGTTTTCTCCGACGATGCAGAGATAATCCCCGGAATTCACGGTGAAGCTGATGTTTTCCGTTATTTTATGCGATTCATAGCCGAGCGCGAGCTCCCGGACTTCGAGCAGTGACATGGTTTAGCCTCCTTGGGTTTTAGCTGTTAGCTGAGCGCTTCCTTCAGCGCGGTAAGGTTGGATTCCATGACGGAAAGGTAAGATACGCCGTTTTGCGCGTCCTTGCCTGTGGTGGCCTGCATGGAGTCCATCGTGAGTATCTTTTGGTCGCCGGAGGAAGTGTTGTTCACAATGGTTTCGGCGATACTGTGGTTCTTGCCCTCAATGGTCATTACGGCGCCGAGGGAAAGCTCATCCACCTTGTTTGCGAGGAACACGATGGTTTCAAAGCTTGCCTCCGTTTCCGCCGAGCAGCCGACGAAGGCAGCGTAATAATCAAGACCGTAATCGTCCGTAAGATAGCGGAAGGGGAAACGGTCGCCGAAAAGGAGCGTCTTCACGGGCGCGGCGGCGACGGCGGCCTTGTATTGCTCGTCGAGGGCGTTGAGCTTTGCGACGTAGGCCTCAGCGTTAGCCTTATAAACTGCGGCGTTGGCGGAATCGAGCTTTTGCAGCGCCTCGGAAATGCTGCCCGTGAGCGCGGCTGCGTTTCTCAGCGAAAGCCAAACGTGCTCATCGTATTCTGGACCATCTTCATGCTCGTGCTCATGCTCGTCATGCTCTTCGTCGTGGTCTTCGTCGTGGTCTTCGTCCTCGTCATGGTCGTGGTCGTGCTCTTCTTCCTGCATTCCCTCAACTATTTCCTCTTCCTTTACGGCGTCGCCAAGCTCGTCGAGAAGGTTTATGACGACCATGTTCTTGTTTACGGCCTCGCTCAGCGCGTCGTCAACCCAGCCGTCGGATTCGCCGCCGACATAGATGAAAAGGTCGCAGTCGGCGATCTTGAGCATATCGTCCGCCGAGGGCTGGTAGCTGTGCAGGTCTACGCCGTTATCGAGCAGCATCGTCACCTTTGCGCCGGCCGGATTGTCGCCGAGGACGTTCATGACCCAATCGTATTCCGGGAAAATGGTTGTTACGATGCTCATTTCCGCACTCTGCGATTCGTTGTTATTATTTGAGGAAGTACCGCAGCCCGCAAAGAGACAGGCGATAAGCGCGAGCATGAGCAGTATAGAAGTGATTTTTTTCATTTTAGTGCCTCCGAATTTGATAATGATTATTGAATACGGTAAAAAATAAGGAGGCGCGGTCAATTATTCAGCCTTACCTTACCGGAAACGGGCGTAGGCTGCGCGAAAATAAAAAGCGGCGCGGCGGAAGCGAGCAGCACGAAAAACGCGCCGACTGCGGCGGCAAAGACGCCGGGGAGCACTCCGCCGAAACGCCGCAGCGCAGCCTCACATTCCTGCATTCGCGCGCAGACGTGGCAGTCCTCGCCCTCACATTCATGTCCTGCTTCCGCGGCAAGAAAGACCGTGGAAAGCGTGAGCGCGGCGAAAAAAAGGAGCGCCGCCGCGCCGCAGGAAATCCTTTTGACTTTATTGGAAATAAAGAGTTTTTGCATTGTTATCTCCCGCATGGCTCAGCGGCAATCCTCGCAAAGACCGTAAAAAACAGTCCTCATGGGGTTGAGCTTAAAGCGATGATGCTCGTTAAGGTGAATTTGTATCTTCTCCAGATCCTCGCAGCTTAAATGGATAAGCTTTCCGCATTTTTCGCATTTGCAGTGAAAGCAGTTTTCCGGGCTTTCATGACTGTCGCCTCCGATGTATTCAAAGCAGGCAGGACTGCTGCTGTCGATGATGTACTTGTTCAGGATGCCCTCGCTCACAAGGCGCTCGAGCTGGCGGTAAACCGTCGCCTGCGCGATGGCGGCGCCGTGGCTTTGAAGGTAGCGGCAAACGTCGCCCGCGGTGATATGCGACCCGGGGACGGATCTGAAATAATCGAGCAGTATTTCGCGCTGTTTCGTTTTGTATTTTGATCGAGTAGCCATAAGGCACCTCCGATGATAATCTGAGAACCGTTCTCAACTATAACACCGAGCGCGGAGTGTGTCAAGTAATTTGCGAACGATTTTCAGATTACGACGAAAAATAACCGGACAGCCCTCAGACTGCCCGGAAAACGCATATCTTATCTATTTACAAACTTTTCTATTTCCTCTTGCAGAAGGCGGAAGACCTTTGCGACAAGATAGCCGTCCGCTATGGCGTGGTTGAGGCGGACGCTTACGGGCATCATGAGCCTGCCGTTTTCATCCCTGTACCTGCCCCAGTTTATGATGGGGGCAAAGTAGAGATAACCGTCCGGAAGCTCGATGTTCAGCGAGTCGTAGGAAAGCCACGAGATGTATGAGGCGTCGAACCAGTTTGGGTGATTTGCCGCGTCGAGGCCGTATTCGCGCGTAGCCTTGGCGCGCTCGATGTCCTGCGCGGCGGAGGCGTAGAAGGTATCGTAATCCTCGCTGTAATGCGTGTAAACGGGGGTGCAGGTCTCGGTATCGTCGTGAAAGATGTAATGCGTGGGGTTGATCACATCATAGCAGATTAGCTCGTCCGTCTGCCAGAGATACGCCATCCTGTAATCCTCACGGGAATTTAGAACCTTCGAGAGAAGGTATAGAAAATTGATGTAAAATTTCGTGTTCGTCCTTTTGGAATACGCCGCAAGCGCGGTGACGTCGACGCGCGCGGTCATGGATGTGGAACACTTGCAGTCCTGCGAAAAATGGCGGAATACGTCCCTGCGATAGTATTTTTCCCTGTCTATTACTTTGTAGTCCATTGTCTTTTCCTTTGCCAATAAAAACGAGGGATATTCCGCAGAATACCCCTCGTATGGAAGCTGATTACATATAGCCCTTCTTTTCGTACTGGATGGGGCTGCGGACGATTTCTTCCTTCTTGATGCCGAAGTGCTCGGCGTTATAATCGTCGATGGCGTCCATGATGGTGTCGTAAACGCCGTCATAGATGCTGCCGGGGCCGCCCTGAGCGATGCAGGGGATGTAGGCCTTGGGGGTGCAGGCGTCGAGCATCTTGTAGACCTTGGCGTAAATATCCTCCTTCGTCCAGCCCTCATAGTCGAAGTCAGCGCCGTCGAAGCCGCCCATGAAGGCGATCTGACCGCAATACTTGCGGCTGAGCTCGGGCAGGTCGTTGGAGCTCATGCAGCCCTGCCAGACGTCGATGCCCATTTCTATCATGGAGGGAACGAGAGTCGCGCCGTAGCTGTCGCTATGATGGATTATGAGCTCGCAGCCGTGGGACTTATAGTAGCCGTAAACCTGCTTGTAGGGCTCTACA
>JAEEUX010000140.1 GCA_016290695.1 Oscillospiraceae bacterium | reverse complement strand
ATTTATCCGTATACCACCTCGTCCAACACCACCGCCGCCTTCGCGCCCATCGGCGCAGGACTCCCGTCGCTCAAGCTGACTGACGTTGTGGGTGTGGTGAAGGCATATTCCACCTGTGTCGGCGAAGGGCCGTTCGTGTGCGAAATGTTCGGGGAGGAAGCTGACAAGCTGCGCGAGAAGGGTTTTGAGTACGGCGCTAAGACGGGTCGCCCACGCCGCGTCGGAGCTATTGACCTTGTGGCGACGCGCTACGGCGTCGAGGTTCAGGCGGCAACGAAAATCGCGCTCACGAAGCTTGACGTTCTCGGATATATGGACAAGATCCCGGTCTGCACGCATTATATGGTGAACGGAAAGAAAATTGACAGTTTCCCGTTCCCGATGGAGCTTGAGAAGGCCGAGCCGGTTATCGAATACGTTGAGGGCTGGAAATGCGATATTTCCGGCGCGCGCCGCTGGGAGGACTTGCCCGAGGCCGCGAGAAATTACGTCACGCTCATAGAAAAGGCCATTCGCTGCCCGATAAGCTATGTTTCCGTCGGCGCGGAACGCGACAGCATCATCATAAGATAAAACAATATTAAGAGAAGCCCGAGGAAGAACACATTGTTCTTCCTCGAGCTATTTGTTTATGGTAGCTGTATTATGCCGAACAAACATAAAGGGTACTCTGAATAGTTATTTTCAGAGTACCCTTTAATAGTGTTTGTATTGCTATTGGAGCTGAAATCAGCCGAGCGCCTCGATGATGGCGGGGATGACCTTGTAGAGGTCGCCCACGATGCCGTAATCGGCAACTTCAAAGATGGGGGCGGCTTCGTTCTTGTTGATAGCTACGATATAATCGGAGTTCTGCATACCGGCAAGATGCTGGATAGCGCCGGAAATACCGCAGGCGAAGTAAATCTTCGGCTTAACGGTGGTACCGGTCTGGCCGACCTGATAGCTGTGATCGATCCAGCCTGCGTCAACGCATGCACGGCTGGAAGCGATGGTTCCGCCGAGCTTGTCGGCAAGCTGCTTGAGGAGCTTGAAGCCGTCCGGGCCGCCGAGTCCTGCGCCGCCGGATACGATGATGTCGGCGTCGGTAAGGGAAACGACCTCGCCGACGTTCTTGACGATCTCAAGAACCTTCTGGCGGATATCGTTCTCCTTGAAGGAAACATCGAGGGTGATGAGCTCGCCCTTCTTGCCCTTAACGTACTCGGCCTTCTGCATAACGCCGGGACGAACGGTGGACATCTGGGGACGATGGCTCGGGCAAACGATGGTAGCCATGAGGTTGCCGCCGAAAGCGGGACGGGTCTGCATGAGCTTCTTGTCGGTGGGGTCTATCTCGAGCTTGGTGCAGTCAGCGGTAAGGCCGGTGCCGCACTTAACAGCGAGGCTGGGGCCGAGGTCACGGCCGATGTGGGTGGCGCCGAGAAGGACTATCTCGGGCTTATACTTGAGGATAGAGGTGTAGATGACCTTGGTGTAGGCATCGGTGGTGTAGCTCTTGAGCTCGGGAGCATTAGCATAGTAAACCTTGTCCGCGCCGTAAGCAAACAGCTCGTCTACGAGGCCGTCTACGTTCTCGCCGCAGAGGATGGCGCAAAGCTCGGTGCCGATTTCGTTGGCAAGCTTTCTGCCTTCGCCGAGAAGCTCGATGGAAACGCCCATGAGAGCGCCGTCACGCTGCTCAGCAAATACCCATACGCCGTGGAAGAGGGTGATATCAACGTTGTGGACGGTTTCTTCAGTCTTTTCAATGGCGTCGAAGGGGCAGTTCTCAGCGCACTGACCGCAGTTGGTGCAGCCCATGCCGATAACGGCCTTTTTGTTTTTGCCTTCGCCTTCCATGGTAATTGCGTCAAACGGGCAGTTCTTTACACATTTGCCGCAGCCTTTACATTTTTCAACAATAACATTTACAGCCATTTCACGCTTCTCCTTCCTTAATTAAAGAACGTGCTTTTCGTTCAGCTTCGCGATAAGCGTAGTAGCCATCTCGGTGATGGAGCCGCTGAGCATTTCGCCCTTGCCCTTGGGCGCGGGAGTGAAGCTCTTCATAACCTGAGTGGGAGAAGCTTTAAGACCGCACTGCTCGGGAGGCAGGTTAACGTCGTTCTCATTCCAGATGGTGACCTGAGTCTCTTCACAGGCCTTGATGATGCCGGAGATGGTCATGTAACGCGGGGTGTTGAGCTCCTTGACGCAGGTGAGGACGCAGGGAGTCTTTACCTCGATGACTTCATAGCCGTCCTCAAGCTGACGCTCGACGACTACGGAGCCCTTCTTGAATTCACGAACCTTCTGAACGTAGGTTACGACGGGGAGACCGAGACGCTGGGCGACCTGGGGGCCGACCTGAGCGGTATCGCCGTCGATGGCCTGACGGCCGGCGAAGATAATGTCGTAATCAGCGATCTTCTTGATGCCGGCTGCGATGGTGGTGGAGGTGGCGCAGGTATCGGCGCCGCCGAAAGCGCGGCTGGAAAGAAGATAAGCGTCGTCAGCGCCCATAGCAAGGCACTCGTGAAGCATGGTGCAAGCCTGGGGAGGACCCATGGAAATGACGCTTACGGTCGTGCCGGGGTTAGCGTCTTTAACAGCGAGAGCGGCCTCAAGGGCGTTTGCATCGTCAGGGTTAAGAATGGACGGAACGCCGTCGCGGATAAGAGTTCCCTTAACAGGGTCAATCTTGACCTCGTTGGTATCGGGGACCTGTTTTGCGCATACAATGATTTTCATAACAAAATTCCCTCCCTATTACTTCAGCAATGCGCCGGAAATGACCATCTGCTGTACCTGAGAGGTACCCTCAAAGATGGTGTTGATGCGGGCGTCACGATAAAGGCGCTCGATTCTGTAATCCTTGATGTAGCCGTAACCGCCGTGGATCTGGAGAGCCTTTGCGGCGATACGGTTGCAGGCCTCGGAAGCATAGAACTTAGCCATGGAGCAGTACATGCTGGCGTTCTTGTCGCCTCTGTCCTTCATGACGGCGCCGTTGTAAACGAGCTCCTTGGCAGCCTGAAGCTCGGTAGCCATCTCAGCGAGCATGAAGCTGATGGCCTGGAACTTTGCGATGGGTCTGCCGAACTGCTTTCTTTCCTTGGCGTACTTGACGGCTTCCTCGAGGCAGGCCTGAGCGATACCGCAGGACTGGGAAGCAACGCCGAGACGGCCATAGTCAAGAGTCTTCATAGCGTTGATGAAGCCCTTGTTGACTTCGCCAAGTCTGTCGGAATCATGGACTCTGACATCCTCAAGAATGATATCGGAGGTCGGGCAACCGATGATACCCATCTTGTTCTCGGGCTTACCGAAGGAAACGCCGGGAGCCTTCATGTCAACGATGAAGGTGGTGATGCCCTTGGAGCCGAGGGACATATCGGTCTTTGCGAAGACGATAGCAAAATCGGAAATGGGCGCGGCGGTGATGAATGCCTTTCTGCCGTTGAGAATCCAATAGTCGCCGTCCTGAACAGCGGTGGTGGTTACGCCGCCCGCGTCAGAACCTGCGCCGGGCTCGGTAAGAGCGAAGCAGGGATACTTCTCGCCTCTGGCGACGGGGCCGAGGTACTTTTCAAGCTGCTCCTGAGTACCGGCGAGCATGAGCGGGCCGGAGCCGAGGGAGTTAGCGCCGCTGACATAGATAGCGGTGACCGCGCTTACGCGGGCAATCTCTTCGATGCAGATGGTATATGCGAGAGTGTCTCCGCCCTGGCCGCCAAGCTCACGGGGAGCCTTGATGCCGAACAGACCGCTCTTTGCGAGCTTATTGTAAAGCTCGGGAGGGAAGTTGCCGGTCCTGTCAATGTCGTCCTGCATTTCGGACGGGATCTCGTTCTCAGCGAAATCTCTGGCCAGCTTTCTGATCAGTTCGTATTTTTCCGAAAAAATCATGTTTTTTCGTCTCCTTTCAGTAATATCAATAAGGCTGAATTAACAAGCCACTTACTGCAATAGTTAAATACTAGAATATGCTATAAATGGAAAATAAAAACATTTATGAACACACTCAGTTTTTAGACCACGAATATTCTATCATATCATTGCGGCAAAAACAATAAAAAAATGAAAATATTCGACAGACAGCATTTGCCATGAAGCAAAGACTATGTAAAGGAATAGCCGTTTGTCAAAGGCAAGCGGCTATTTCCATTAATTCTGATATGATAAAATCAGACCTTTTCCCAAATGGTCGCAACGGCGTTGCCGCCGCCGATGCAGAGCGTAGCGAGACCGAACTTGGCCTCGGGGCGCTTGAGCATTTCGTGGATGAGAGTGACGGTGATTCTCGCGCCGGAAGCGCCGACGGGGTGGCCGATGGCGATGGCGCCGCCGTTTACGTTTACCTTGCTCATATCGAGCTTGAGGTCGCGCGCTACGGCGATGCACTGGGAAGCGAAGGCTTCGTTGGCCTCGATGAGGTCGAGCTGCTCGACGGTCATACCGGCCTTCTCAAGAGCGTTGCGGGTAGCGTAAATGGGAGCCACGCCCATGATGGACGGGTCTACGCCGCCCTGACCCCAGGAAACGAGCTTCGCGATGGGCTTGAGGCCGTATTTCTTAACGGCTTCGCCGGAAGCGAGGATGATGGCGGCAGCGCCGTCGTTGATGCCGGAGGCGTTGCCTGCAGTAACCTTGCCGTCCGCCTTAAAAGCGGGCTTGAGCTTGGCAAGAGCTTCGGCGCTCGTCGCGCGGGGATGCTCGTCAACCTTAAAGTCGACGATTTCCTTCTTGACCTTGACGGGAACGGGGATGATCTCATCCTCAAATCTGCCGGAAGCGATAGCGGCGGCAGCCTTCTGCTGAGAGGCAAGAGCGAAAGCGTCGAGCTCCTCGCGGGAAAGGTTCCACTGCTCGGCGACGTTTTCGGCGGTGATGCCCATGTGGTAATTGTTGTAAACATCCCAGAGGCCGTCGTTAACCATGGTGTCGATCATGTTGGTGTTGTTCATACGCGCGCCGAAACGTGCGGTGGGGATGGCGTAGGGAGCTGCGGACATATTCTCGCAGCCGCCTGCAAGGACTATCTCGGCGTCGCCGGCCTTGATGGCGCGGGCAGCCTCGATAACGGACTTCATGCCGGAGCCGCAGACCATGCCTACGGTGTAAGCCGGGACTTCGACGGGAACGCCGGCGCCGATAGCAACCTGACGGGCAGGGTTCTGGCCGAGACCGGCGGTGAGGACGCAGCCGAACATGACCTCGGAGATGTTCTTCGGGTCAAGCTTTGCGCGCTCGATAGCAGCCTTGGCAACGATTGCGCCTAGCTTGGGAGCGGGCGTATCCTTGAGGCTACCGCCGAAGGTTCCGACTGCCGTTCTGCAGCAGCTCAGCATATATATATCGCTCATGATGATGACCTCCAGTAAAAAAGTAAATTCCGAAAAATGACCTTTTTCAGGGTCTCCCCCTAAAGCTCGGAAAAAATCCGGCATTTTGGGGCGCAGACATATATATAATAAACCCACAAAAAACAAAAATCAATATTTTTAGCCCCATTCTGTCATTATTATGGAGATTTAACGATTTCACCGCCAATATGCGGATAATATGCATAATCTGTGCGCCGCACTTGCATGATCGCCGCCGCGGTGGTACAATAAACGCGACAGCGCGGCGTGGCTGCCGCGCTCAGCTAAACAGTTTTCTTCGGAGGGAAAAACCATGAGCACAGCCGTAATTCTTGCGGGGGGCAAAAGCTCCCGGATGGGGCGCGATAAGCTCCGGCTTCAATTCGGCGGGGATACGCTGCTGCGCGCCGCTGTGAGCAGGTTTTCCCAATGCTTCGATAAGGTATATGTCAGCGTGGGCGACGCGGAGAAATACCCCGAGGTCGAGGCCGAGCGCGTCGTGGACCTTTACCCCGGCTGCGGGCCGATTTCCGGGCTGCATGCGGCCCTTCTCAAAACGAAGGACGAAGGCGTTTTCATGGCGGCGGCGGATCTCCCGTTTTCAAGCCCCGAGGCCGCGCTGAAAATTATGGAGCTTTGCGGCGACGCTTCCGCCGCTATGCTCGTGGACGATATGGGCCGCTTTGAGCCCACCTTCGGCTATTATAAAAAGGAGCTTCTGCCGGAAGCTGAACGCCTTATAAAAGAGGGCCGCTATAAGCTTATGCTGCTTTTTGACAATTTTGAACTGCGGAAAATAAGCCGCGACGAGCTTGGCGAGCTTTGGAGCGAACGGCTCCTCGACAACATCAACTATCCCGAGGACTACGAAAGAATATTGCGGGAAGAAATAAAATAATCGCTTTTCCGTATTGAACTTTTTACCCTGCGGTGATATTATTTATAAAGTGAATACGGTTTCGGCGCTCGCCGGGGCCTTATCCTATACAACATATATGAAAGGAATTGATTTCCGATGAGTTACAAAGTTACCATGAAGAACGAGTCCGTTCAGTATGAAGCTCCCGGCCACTATGACTGCAAGACCACCCGTCTGCACAATCCTGCCGACGTTAACGACGGCACCATAGTCATGGGCCTTTCCCACTTCCTTCCCGGCGGCGGCGCAAACATGGCTCCCGCTAAGTTCGAGATGGTCTACTATATCCAGAAGGGCGAGATGACCGTTTCCCTCGACGACGGCAAGGATTATGTCCTTCATGCCGGCGACAGCCTGCATTTCGGCCCCGGCACCGGCCGCGCCTGCAAGAACACGGGCGTTGACTGCGCCGAGATGATCACCGTTATGATCAAGCCCCAGGCCTGATTCGGGTACTCATTAAAAATAATAAGAAGCGCGCGAAGCACGGGGAATAGCCCCCGCGCTTCGCGCGTTTTTTGCGCTGCGGCGGCTTTGCCGTTTGTTTGTGTTGACAAACCGGACAAATGC
>JAEEUX010000139.1 GCA_016290695.1 Oscillospiraceae bacterium | reverse complement strand
GGCGGAAGTTCATATTCTCTTTTATCATGGCAAAGACGCCCGCTGCCTGAATACTGCGATTGACGCGCAGGAGCTTTCCTTGCTCGCTAGTTCGATCTCGCGGGAGCTGTAAATACGCCGCATATAGGCATACAGCAATATCGTCAGCAGGCTTCTCGGCGGACACTCGATTCTCCCTATGCGGGAGCAGGAACGCATGATATTTCTTAAACCCATCCTTTCGACGACTGCATTCAGCAATTTCGCCGCCGAATCCTTCGGTAAAAACATCTGATTCCATAGGCAGTTTTAGTCGATATCCCGGCTGCGGTTTAATCTGCCTGCGTTAAATTGTTGCTCACAAACCAATTATTCGCCGACGGCCGACTCTTTCATAGAGCCGGCTGCCGTCATTTTTGGTTTTGGGGGGCGCTTCAAATTCGGCTTGTTTAGCCGTTTTTGAGACAACGCCATATTTTTACTAATATCCAAATTTTCGGAAACACTCGCCTCGCCTGACTAAAAAGCCTTCTCGCATATCTTTTTTCTTTTAATCGGACATCGGTATTATCTGTATATTCTGTCTTTCGCGCCTCCGGAGGCTGTAACCGTTCCGTCATCTGAAACAAAGACCGCTTCCACTCCAGGCAGGGACTCTATCAGTTCAAGGCCCTTCTCCTGCCCCATGAGCAGGCAAACGGTGGAAAGCGCGTCTGCGTCCGCGGAGCTTTTGCCGATAATCGTTACGCCGGAAACGCCTGTTTCTGCGGGCATTCCGGTAAACGGGTCGAGGATATGATGGTATCTTTTACCTTCATGCATAAAATAGCGCTCATACACGCCTGAGGAAACGAGCGCCTCATCAGCGGCGTCTATATAACGTATCACGTTGCCGGACTGTCCAAGCGGGTTCTGTATCCCGACGCGGAAGGGCGAGCCGTCCGGCTTCGCGCCGATAATGAGCACGTTTCCGCCAAGATTAACCACCGCGCTCGTCACTCCTCGCTCTATGAGAGTTTCCTTCACCTTGTCGGCGATATAACCCTTCGCTATCGCGCCGAGAGTAACACTCATGCCTTCCCTCGCAAGGAAGGCGCGGTTGCCGTCGAGCATAAGCCCGTCCCCGCCGACGAGAGACACGGCGGCCCGCCGCTCCTCGTCACTTGGATAATATCCGCCGTCGTTAATGTTCCAGAGCTTTACAAGGGGCTGGGCGGTAACGTCGAACAACCCGCCCGAAAGCTCATAATACTTTTTTGCCAGAGCGAGAAGCTCAGCCGTTTCATCGGATACTTCAAGCCATTCCTTCCCCGCGAGCTGGGAAAGGCGTTCGGTCTCGCTGCCGGGTGTGTTCACATCCACGAGCGCGGAAATACGGTCGATTTCCGCAAATGCCGCATCAATATCCTCCGCGCCCCCACCGGAGTATATAGTTATCGTAACAACGGTATCCATCTTCACGGCGGACTTGGAGACCTCAGCCGAAGTGCTTTTCCCGCAGCCGGAGAAAACCAAAACCATCAAAACAGCCGTCATGAAAACGGCTGTTTTTGCGTGTCGACTAAGTCGACACGCTTCAAATGAGACCCGCTTCGCTGGGCTCTCATTTGAGAACTCGCGCTTATCGCGTCGGCTCCGCTCTTCGGCTCCCGCCTCCTTGGTCGGCGCGAGAGGCAGGTGTTTTTGCCGAGGCGAAGCCCCGTCAAAAACAGATTTTAATTTTTCTTTACAGTCCAAAACAGCCGTCGCGAAAACGGCTGTTTTGGTATGCTTGAAAAAACTGTTCATTATTCTACGGTTACGGACTTGGCGAGGTTGCGCGGTTTATCAATGTCGCAGCCACGGTCAAGCGCCACATAGTAGGCGAAAAGCTGAAGCGGTATCGCAGCGAGTGAGGGTGTGAGCATTTCGTGAGTATTGGGGATTGTAAATACGTTATCCGTAACAGCGGAGGCTGCATTAAAGCTCTTGTTCTGCGTTATGCAAAGGACGTTGGCCTCGCGCGCCTTGACCTCCTTGACGTTGCTTATTATCTTATCGAAAAGCTTTTCGCAGGTTGCCACGGCAACGACGAGCGTTTCCGGCTCGATGAGGGAAATGGTGCCGTGCTTCAGTTCTCCGCCGGCATAAGCCTCGGAATGGATGTAGGATATTTCCTTGAGCTTGAGCGAGCCTTCAAGGGAAATAGCGTAATCGAGGTTTCTGCCTATGAAGAAAATGGACGAATTATTGAAATACATCGACGCCAAATGCTGGAGCTGCTCTCTGTCGGAGAGGACCGTCTCTATCTTTCCCGGAATGCGCAGCATTTCCGCAAGGACCTCGTCATACTCAGCGGCGCTGATGAGCCCGCGTGTGGAGGACAGCGCCGTTGTGATAAGATACATTACCGCCAGCTGCGCGCTGTACGCCTTCGTCGTAGCGACGGCTATCTCCGGGCCGGCGAGGGTATAGATGACGCTGTCGGCCTCCTTCGCTATGGAACTTCCTACGACGTTTACTATCGCGAGCGTTCGCGCGCCGAGGCTCTTTGCCTCCCTGAGCGCAGCGCGGGTATCCGCCGTTTCTCCTGACTGGCTTATAACTATGACAAGCGTATGATTGTCGATTATCGGGTCAGTATATCTGAACTCCGAGGCAAGGACGGCCTCTGTGGGAATCCTTGTGTATTTTTCGAGGAGGTACTTCCCCACCACGCCGACATGGTAGGCAGAGCCGCAGCCGATGATGCTTATACGCTTAATCTCGCGGCAGTATTCCGGCGTAAGGAGCGTATCGGAAAGGTCTATCCTGCCGTCTTTGATATGGGCGGAAAGCGTGTTCTTCACGACCTTGGGCTGTTCGTAGATTTCCTTGAGCATGAAATGCTGATAGCCCTCGCGCTGAGCGTCCTCAACGTCCCAGTCGATATACGCTTTTTCGCGCTGTATTTCCTTGAGATAGGAGTTATAGAACTTTACGCCGTCCTTCTTGACCACGGCGATATCCCCATCCTCAAGATACGCCACGTTTCTCGTGTATTTGAGGACGGCGGTAATATCCGAGGCGATGAAGTTGCCCGTTTCACCGTAAGCGACAATGAGCGGACTTTCCTTGCGGACGGCAATAAGCTCGTCGGGATGGTCGGAGCTTATAACACCGAAAGCGTAGGAGCCCTCTATTTTATCCACCGCCTTGGAAACGGCTTCGAGGAGATTGCCCTTATAATAATATTCAATAAGCTGAACGGCGACCTCGGTATCCGTTTCGGACTTGAATGTAAAGCCCTCGGAAAGAAGCATTTCACGAATTTTCATATAGTTTTCGACAATACCGTTATGTACTATCGCAATTTTCCCGGAGCCGCTGAGATGAGGATGTGAATTATCCGTAGATGGCTGACCATGCGTAGCCCATCTCGTGTGACCGATTCCTATGCAGCCCGATACTTTTGCGCCGTTATCCGTTAGCTCGCAGAGGTTTTTAAGTTTGCCGACGGCCTTAGCCACGTTAAGCTTTCCCTTATCATAAACGGCGATACCCGCGGAGTCATATCCGCGGTATTCGAGCCGTTCAAGCCCGTAAAGCAGAATAGGTGCCGCTTCCTCGCGGCCAATATAACCAACAATACCGCACATTTCAAAATCCTCCCGAAGCTTAAAGGACGGAGGCTACACGCTTAACAGCCTCGCACGTGGCTTCTGCGCCGCCGAACGCAGTAAGGCGGATGTAGCCCTCACCGCTCGGGCCAAAGCCCTCGCCGGGAGTAGTGACGACGTTTGCTTCTCTGAGAAGCTTATCGAAGAATTCCCAGGAACCGATTCCGTTCGGAGTCTTTGCCCAAATGTAAGGTGCGTTCACGCCGCCGAAAACGGTAAGGCCCGCGCTTTTAAGGCCTTCGCGGATTACCTCGGCATTTTTATGGTAAAATGCGATAGTCTCCTGCGTCTGCTTACGGCCCTCGGCGGTAAAAACTGCCTCCGCGCCGCGCTGGACTATATAGGACACGCCGTTGAACTTGGTTCCCTGTCTGCGTGCCCAGAGCTTATTTACGGAAACACCGCCGCGCTCAAGCTCCTTGGGAATAACGGTATAAGCGCAGCGAGTACCCGTGAAGCCGGCAGTCTTGGAGAAGCTGCGGAACTCAAGAGCGCAGTTCTTTGCGCCCTCGATTTCAAATATCGAATGAGGGATATCCGGCTCGGTAATAAAGGCCTCGTAAGCGGAATCGTAAAGAATAACAGAGCCATGCTCATTTGCGTAATCGACCCACTTCTTGAGGGTTTCCTTCGTTGCGACCATGCCCGTCGGGTTATTGGGGTAGCAGAGATAAATCATGTCGGGCACTCTGTCGGGAAGCGCGGGCTCGAAGCCGTTTTCCATCGTGCAGGGCATATAAACGATATTGTTCCACTTGCCGTCCACATAATCGCCGAGTCTTCCCGCCATGGCGTTAGAGTCTACATAAACGGGATAAACCGGGTCACACACGGCGACGAGGTTCTCCTTCGCGAAGATATCGCCGATGTTGCCGCAGTCGCTCTTAGCGCCGTCGGAAACGAAAATTTCGTCGCGTTCAAGGCATACGCCGCGCTCCTTATAATCGTCGCGAATTGCGTCCAGCAGGAAATCATAGCCGTTATCGGGGCCGTAGCCGCGGAAGGTTTCTTCCCTGCCCATTTCATCTACAGCCTTGTGCATTGCCTCTATGACCGCGGGGACGAGGGGACGCGTAACGTCGCCAATACCGAGCTTAATGAGCTTCTTATCGGGGTTTTCGGCGCTATATTTTGCAACGCGGCGTGCTATCTCCGTGAAAAGATAGCTGCCGGGAAGCTTCTGGAAATTATCGTTGATCTTTAACATTTCTTTTCTCCTTATATGGCTTCATTTCTTATATGGCAACACCGCATGATTTCGGTGTATATGATGTGCTGTGAATTATTCGGTGCTGCCTCATAAATAAAAAGCTGAAAACAGCAAAGAATAAGCTAAACTATAATATGGGATGGTAAAGGAATATGCTAATTCTGATTTTCCGAACCGCTTTCGTTTATGCCTTTTTAATCTGCGCGCTGAGGCTCATGGGTAAAAGGCAGCTTGGCGAGCTTGAACTGTCTGAGCTGATTGTAGCCGTACTCATATCGGACCTTGCGACGCAACCGATGATAAACCAAAACATTTCCATCATAAAAGGGCTTGTTCCCGTGATAACTCTTCTCGTAATAGAATATATAATATCCGTTGTGACCTTCCACAGCGTGAAGCTGCGTCAGCTTATTTTCGGGACGCCGAGCATAATCATCAAAGACGGAAAAATCGACCAGAGGGCGATGAGATCAAACCGCGTATCGCTCGACGAACTCTCTGAAGCAATGCGCTCCGGTGGGATAACGGACATAAGCAAAATACGCTACGCCATCCTCGAAACGGACGGAGAAATAAACTTCCTGCCTTACGCCTCCGCCCAGCCGACGACGCTCAATGACATGGGCATAAACGCCGAGGATAAGGGTCTGCCGCATATAGTAATCAGCAGGGGCAGGATAATTGACAACAATCTGAGCATATGCGGAAAAACGCGCGTATGGCTCCTTCGCGAAATAAAGCGCCGAGGCGCGAATACGCCGGAAGACGTATACTGTATGAGCGTGGACGACGCTGGAAACGTTTATTTCCTGCCGAATGAAGAAAATTCTTAAAGTTTTTCTTTAAGGAGCTTATTCAGCTCGTCCATGAAAGTGTTTATATCCTTAAACTGGCGATAAACGGAAGCGAAACGGACGTATGCAACCTCGTCGATGTCCTTTAATCTATCCATCACCATCTCGCCCACTTTTTTACTGGGTATTTCTCGTTCAAGAGAGCTTTGGATTTCCTGTTCTATATCGTCGGCAATTCTTTCGAGCTTAATCATCTGAACAGGGCGTTTTTCGCAGGCGCGAACCATGCCGTTGAGAAGCTTTTCCTTCTGAAAAATCTGGCGGCTGCCGTCCTTTTTAATAATGAGGAGAGGAAGCCGTTCCATGACCTCATAGGTCGTAAACCGTTTAGAACAGGAGAGGCATTCTCTGCGGCGGCGAATAGTCGCCCCTTCTTCCGCCGGGCGGGAATCAATAACCTTACTTTCGCTGTAACTGCAAAACGGGCATCTCATACGGACATACCTCCATTGTATAAACGATTAGGCGCGAAAATACATTTTCTACCGTCTGATTATCGGCAAAAACACTCTATATTGTATATTATAGCATTTTATACTCAAAAAGAAAATATAAATTTAGCCAATTAAAGACATTTTTCTACTCTGATATAATACGCAGAGCTTCGTCCTTCTCATACAGTGTGTTCAGAACCTGCATGAGTGCGTCAGCCGAAAGTTTTTTCGGGAAACCGAGTTTTTCGGCAAGCTTTTCACGCTTCTCCGCGCTGCCCTCGCGCCCGCTGAGCCCCGCGGCGTACATATCAGCCTTGTTTATTCCTCGGCCGTTATTTCTGCTTTCTTCACCCTCAACGGTTGCGCCGGCGCGAATAAGCGCCTCGCGCAGCACCTGTGGCTTCATGCCCTCTACGCCGAGCTTACCCTCCTTCGATGCGGTTTTCTTGCGTTTCTCCTTGCCGTAAATCTCCGGCGCGTATGCCTGCTTCAGCATTGAGGCAGGGATGCAGCCTTTTATATGATTGCGGATAAGGAAGCCCGCTCCGTCGCTGTCTGTGAAGATGATGATGCCTCTCTTTTGCGCTATTCTGAGAAGCAGCTTCATTTTCTCGGCGTCGGAAAATATACCGAAGCCCGAGGTTTCGATTATCGGCGCGTCAACAACCTGGCTGAGCGCGTTTTTATCATAGCGCCCCTCAACGAGTATCGCCTCTTTAATCTTCAGTTTTTCCATATCATC
>JAEEUX010000138.1 GCA_016290695.1 Oscillospiraceae bacterium | reverse complement strand
GAAGAAGAGGATATGCCCGCTTGGGGCAGCCGCGAAAAGAGAGGTATTGCAATGGAAGTTGCTACTGCCGCGGCTGACCTCGCTTCCGGCTCCAACGCGGTTATTCTTAGACATCCCGAGTCTATCGCCGCTGTGTCCAAGCTGATCAAAGAACTTATCTGAGGAGGATTACTGAAATGGCATTAAAAGGTCTTGACATATTTAAGCTTACCCCTAAAACCAACTGCAAGGAGTGCGGCAACCCGACCTGCATGGCCTTCTCCATGAAGGTCGCTTCCGGCGCTATCGAGCTTTCCAAGTGCCCGCACATGTCCGCCGACGCTATCTCCAAGATTTCCGAGTCCAATGCGCCTCCGATGAAGACCATCTCCGTCAAGGCCGGCGACGTCGAGTACAAGCTCGGCGGCGAGACCGTCCTTTACAGACATGAGAAGACCTTCGTCTCCAAGACGCTCTATGCTTCCAGCATCTGCACCAATATGGACGATGCTCTCATTGAGACCAAGCTTACCGACGGCCTCAAGGTCGATTACGACCGTATCGGCGAGCGCATGTACTGCGAGTTCGTATTCGTAAATAACGGCGGCGACAACGCCAAGTTCGTTGAGCTTGCCAAGAAGGCTGCCGCCACCGGCCGCGGCGTTATCCTCAACACCACCGATGTTGACGCCATGAAGGCCGCTGCCGAGGCTATCAAGGCTTCCGCTCCCATCCTCAACGGCGCCAATGCCGCCAACTACGAGGCCATGAGCGGCGTTGCAACCGCCGCAGGCTGCGTCCTCGGCGTTTCCGGCGCCGACCTCGACGAGCTTTACGCCACCGTCGAGAAGCTCGAGGCTCTCGGCAACAAGAACCTTATCCTCGATGTGGGCGTTGCCTCCATCAAGTCCGCGTTTGAGAACGCCGTTCAGATCCGCCGCGCCGCTCTCCTCAATAAGGACAGAGTCTTCGGCTATCCCACCATCGTAAACGTCGCTGTTCTTTCCGGCGGCAATGAGGCTCTTGAGACCGCTCTTGCCTCCCTGTTCACCGTTAAGTACGGCTCCATCGTCGTAGTCGACAACATGGGCTATGACAAGGCTCTCGCTCTCTATGGCCTGCGCCAGAACGTATTTACCGATCCTCAGAAGCCCATGAAGGTCGAGCCGGGCATCTACCCGCTCAACAAGGGCGATGAGAATTCTCCCTGCTGCATCACCGTTGACTTCGCTCTTACCTACTTCGTCGTCTCCGGCGAGCTTGAGCGTTCCGCCGTTCCCTGCAACCTCCTCATCAGCGACGCGGGCGGTTACTCCGTCCTTACCGCGTGGGCTGCCGGAAAGCTCAGCGCAAACAGCATCGTTAAGTTTATTACCGATTTTGAAATCGAAAATAAGATAAAGAACCGTACTCTCGTTCTGCCCGGTAAGGTGGCCGTGCTTAAGGGCGAGGTACAGGCTAAGCTGCCCGACTGGAACGTAGTCGTCGGCCCTGCCGAGGCTGTCGGTCTTGTTAAGTTCATGAAGGAGCTCCAGGCTTAAGAGCGTCTTGCATCAGGCCCGGTACTCTGCGACAATAGCGCGTGGATTTTACCCCGCGCTATTGCCTCGTTTATAAACCATGGAAGCGGAATGTGTCCGCTTACCAAAAAAATCAAGGAGGAAACACCACAATGGGAAAGTTTGTAGTCATCGGTGAAAGAATTCACTGCATTTCCCCCGTCATCCGCGAAGCGATGAACACCATGAACCCCGAGCCCATCCTTAAGAGAGCCGAGGAGCAGCTTAACGCGGGCGCCACCTATCTCGACGTTAACATCGGCCCTGCCGAGTCCAACGGCGAAGAGCTCATGAAGTGGGTCGTCACCACGCTTCAGAACAAGTTCGACAACGTGCCCCTCGCGCTCGACACCGCCAACATGAAGGCCATCGAGGCCGGCATCAGCGTCTATAACCGCGCTAAGGGCAAGCCCATCGTCAACTCTGCCGACGCCGGCGACCGTATCGGTTACATAGACCTCGCCGCCGCCAACGACGCTATCTGCGTAGCCCTCTGCTCCAAGGCCGGCGTTCCCGCCGACAACGACGAGCGTATGGGTTATCTCCAGGAGCTTCTTGAGAAAGGCCTCTCCCTCGGCATGGAGCCCGAGGATCTCTGGTTCGATCCCCTCTTCCTCGTTATCAAGGGCATGCAGGATAAGCAGATGGACGTTCTCGAGTTCATCAAGATGATCTCCGAGCAGGGCCTCAACTCCACCGGCGGCCTTTCCAACAACTCCAACGGTATGCCCAAGCATATCAGACCCATCATGGACAGCGCGATGGTCTCCATGGCTATGATGTGCGGCCTCACCTCCGCCATCGTCAACCCCTGCGACCTTCGCCTCATGGAAGCTATCAAGTCCTGCGACGTTATCAAGAACGAGACGCTCTACGCTGACAGCTACCTCGAGATCTAATAAAGGTCAACTCCTATTGCTCCTTATGGAACATAAAGCGGGGGGCGAATTTCGCCCTCCGCTGTTTTGTTTTTGCTCCGGTGGCGGGCTGCTTGTGCGCTCCCCGGTGGTGCGGTGATGGTAGTTTGTCCGGCGTCTGTTGGGTAAATTTCCGGCAGGACAGTTGAGGTTTATACAATGTAATGTGGCTGCTTGCAGCCCTGTAGGGAACGCTGCGACCAGCGTTCCGCCAGTACGCACCACGATTGACGATTGGCACACAAATCTATTGTCGGCACCAATGTGGGCCGGGGGCTTGCCCCCGGCAATGCAGTTGAGCTTTGTGCCATACCTATATTGTTGCTGCTTGTAAAAATAATTGCCTCATCGTAGGGCGCGACGACCCGCATAAAGGCAGTGGGATTTTGCAAGGCATTTATATAGCAGCGAAAAGCAGACCGCGCCGAAGGCGCGGCGGAACGTCGAGGACGACGTTCCCTACAGTATAGAATCTTTAGAATTAGCAATGATATTATATTCCTTCAAAAATCCAATCGCGGCGAAGCCGCACAACTATTTTTCATTTTAAGTCTTCAGTTTTCATTTTTCATTGCCCCGCACAGCGCCTCCCTCCCTCGCATAGAGAAAAACGGCTGAACCGCGCCGCTGTTCGGCGGCTTTTCTGTATATGAGGAACGGTGTGCGGATACATGAATTAAACTTCGTTTCCGGCGGACTGCCGGGCGACGGAAAGGTAGGTTTTATGGAACACAAAATCACATTTAAAATATCCCCGACCGAAAGCGTCGAGATTACCGCCGTTACGGGCGAAAAGCTGCTCGACATCGCGCGCAAGGCAAACGTCGCCATCGACGCGCCCTGCTCCGGCAACGGCTCCTGCGGCAAATGCCGCGTAAAGCTCCTTGAGGGCGAGGTCGAATCGAGAAAAACCCGCCATATCACCGACGAGGAATACGCCGAGGGCTGGCGCCTCGCCTGCGAGAGCAAAATCGCCGACAGCGACATCGTCGTGGAGGTGCCCGACATTGCCTCCGCTTACCGCAGCCGCATGAAGATAGCCGACCTCAGCGACACGCGCGAGGTGGAAATCTTCAACACCACCAAAACCGCCATTTTCGGAACCGGCATCGAGACCGGTACGGCCCTCAAAACCGTTACCGTCCAGCTCACCGAGCCGACGCTGGACGACGCTATGAGCGACATTGAGCGCCTCGGCATGGAGCTGGAGGCCCAGCTCGGCGAGAGCGTCGTTCCCACGCATTTCGCGCTGGCAAAGCTCCCGCAGACCCTGCGCGAGGCCGCGTTCAACGTCACCTGCCTCTGCGAGCGCCGCAACGGCGCGCTTATCCTGCTCGACGTATGGAACGCCGCCGAAGCGCACAAGATCTGCGGCGCGGCAATAGATATCGGAACCACCACCGTCGCCGCCGTGCTCGTAGACCTTGAAACGAACGAAATAATCGCCAAGGCCTCCTCCGGCAACGGCCAGATACGCTACGGCGCGGACGTTATAAACCGCATCATCGAGGCCACGCGCCCCGGCGGCATCGAGAAGCTGCAAAAGGCCGTTATCGAGGAAACGATAAGCCCCGTCCTGCTCAATATGTGCCGCAGCGCGGGCATCCCCAAGACGAATATTTACCGCTTCGCCGTCGCCGGAAATACGACCATGAACCACCTCTTCACGGGCGTTAACCCGGAGTTTATCCGCATGGAGCCCTACGTCCCCGCGTTTATGGAGATAAACGGCCTCTTCGCGCAGGATATGAAGCTCCCCGCCCACCCGAACGCGGAGGTAATAATCGCGCCGAATATCGGCAGCTACGTCGGCGGCGACATCACCGCCGGCACCCTCGCCTCCATGATGTGGACGAGCGAGGAAATGGCCCTTTTCATCGACCTCGGCACCAACGGCGAGCTCGTATTCGGCAGCGCGGACTTCATGATGAGCTGCGCCTGCTCCGCCGGCCCCGCCTTTGAGGGCGGCGACATTAGCTGCGGTATGCGCGCGACCGACGGCGCTATCGAAAGCTGCACCATCGACAAGGATACCTATAAGCCCACCCTCGGCATCATCGGCCCCGAGGGGCAGAAGCCCATCGGCCTCTGCGGCAGCGGCCTTATAGACACCGTCGCGGAGATGTTCCGCTGCGGCATAATAAACCCCCTCGGCAAAATAAGCATCGAGGGCGAGCGCGTGCGCGAGGACGAGTACGGCATGAAGAGCTACGTCGTCGCCTTCGCCGACGAGAGCGACACGGGCCGCGAAATCGCGCTCACCGAGACCGACCTCGATAACTTCATCCGCGCAAAGGGCGCGATTTTCTCCGCCGTGAAGACCATGCTCGAATCGCTCGACTTCTCGGTTGACATAATCACAAAAGTCATCATCGCCGGAGGCATCGGCAGCGGAATAAACATCAAAAACGCCATCCGCATCGGCATGCTCCCCGACATTGATACCGAGTTTTACAGCTATATCGGCAACTCCTCGCTTTCCGGCGCCTACGCCATGCTCATTTCCGACGCGGCGCGCGATAAGGTCACGGAGCTTGCCCGCAACATGACCTATATGGAGCTGAGCAGCAACCCCGGCTATATGGACGAGTTCGTTGCCGCCTGCTTCCTGCCGCATACTAACGCCGCGCTTTTCCCTTCGGCGAGTGAGGAATGATAGCTTTGGAAAAGAAAGAAGTAGTGAACAACAAGGAAGAGAAGCCCTTTGAGCATTATTGCGCGCTCTATCGGGAGACAGACCCGGAGGAGGCGGCGCAGCGCCTCGGAATCGAATACGACGCCGCGGCGGGCGAGTTCGAGCTCGTCTTCCTTGGCAACCGCTACCGCGTTTCTTTTCCCGAGTATTCCGCCCGCTGCGTGGAGAAAAAATGCCCCGCCGACCTTATGAAGGGCGTCGGCGCAGCCAATATCCTCATTCTGCGCCGTCTTATCGAGGGCAAGCTTATCCCCGCGCACGGCAGCTTCTACACCTATAAGGAGACGCCGTGGGGCAACGTCTACAACACGCAGTTTACGGGCCGCTGCATAAGCCGCCTCGCCTTCAGCTACGGCAAGCGCATCGCCGATTTCCGCCGCATTTTCGAGGCCATGGGCGCTTCGCCCATCGAAAACGGCGACGCGGGCTACGCCATCGAGCTTATCCCCGGCTACACGCTGAAATTCATGCTGTGGGAGGCGGACGACGAATTCCCGCCCTCCGCGCAGATCCTTTTCAGCGATAATTTCCCGGATTCCTTCGCGCCGGAGGACCTCGTCGTCTGCGCGGAGCTCGTTATCAACGCGATGAAGGAGACTGACCGTATTCTTAAAGAGGGTGGCGGCGTATGAACGAAAAAATTTATTTTCACGACCACGGCGACGGCAATGTTCATTGCCACACTCACGGGGAAACGGGTCACGTCCATTCGCCGGAGACGACGAAGGCCGTCGTGAACCGCCTTGCCCGCGCCATCGGGCACCTTGAATCGGTGAAGAAAATGGTGGAGGACGGGCGCGACTGCGCCGAGGTCCTCGTCCAGCTCGCCGCCGTGAGAAGCGCCATCAACAACACCGGCAAGGTGATTCTTAAGGAGCATCTTTCAAGCTGCATCGTCGAGGCGATAAAATCCGGCGACACGGAGGAGCTGGACGAGCTCAACCGCGCCATAGAGCGCTTTCTCTAAGGCAAGACCCGGAAACAGACAAGGTTTCCGGGTCCTTGTATTGTAATGGAAAGGCGATTTTTGTGAACTATTGCCAGTGTAAGCGGTGTTGACAAATTATGCTTGCCGGTATATAATCTATAAATATAAAGCGCTTCACTGTTAATGCGTAAACTAATCAAGAAGTTTGGAGGCTGATGAGGGTGGCAATTGACGTTAAAAAGCTTGCCTGGAAGCTGGACAATCTTTTTATGCTCCGCCGCACCTTGCTTACGAAGACCACTGCCGTTACCGGCCTTTACGTCGGGCAGCTCCCGGTTTTGGCGTATATTTATAATAACGACGGCTGCACCCAGAAGGAAATTGCCGACTGGCTGAAGGTCTCGCCCGCCTCGATTGCTCTTTCCACGAAGCGCCTGCAAAAGGCGGGCTTCATCCAGAAAACCGTCGATAAGGAGAACCTGCGGAGAAATATGCTCAGCGTCACGCCAAAGGGCAGGGAGGTCGCTCTTCATGGGCGCGAAAGCTTCAACAGTTTCGATGAAAAGATGTTCTCCTGCCTGACGCAGGAGGAAAGCGACGTGTTTTTGAATATCCTTGATAAACTTATTAACAACCTTGCCGGCGGTGAAGAGGTAACAATAGATTTCGTCCCGATGATGGAAATGGACGACCGAATTCAGGAAAGACTGGAATGCGGCGAAAAGTATAAAACGGAAAAATAAGGCAACACCGCATAATTCCGGCGCATAGATTGCGCCGTCAGGATTTTCGTCAGATTGTTCAAAAAACGCAGGTAATACTTTGTGTATTGCCGAGTATTTTTGGACGATATGACGGGATATTCT
>JAEEUX010000137.1 GCA_016290695.1 Oscillospiraceae bacterium | reverse complement strand
AGGGGAGCTGGCGGCGGCGCGAAGCGGCGGCGTCTGAGGGGTGGAAGGTCACGCGAGGGCGGTAGTTTTTTGGTTGATGCAAAACCGGTCACCCCTCAGTCAGCCTCCGGCTGACAGCTCCCCTTATCCAAGGGGAGCGAAATCGCGCCTTCGGCGCGAATGCCGCAATTCACGTCCGAAGGACAATTCATTGCGGCGCACAGCGCCGGCCCCTACATATACCCGCATTCCTTCAGCGAGGCAAACTCGTTATCCGCGACGATGATATGGTCCGAAAGCTTGATTTCAAGCGGCTCCAACGCCGCGGCAAGCTTCTCCGTGGACTTTATGTCGTCCCGCGATGGGACGGGGACGCCGTTCGGGTGGTTATGTGCCAGAATAACGGCAAAGGCCCTGTCGCGAAGCGCGGCCTCCAGAACGCTCTTCACCGTGACGGCGGCGAAGGCTTCCCTGCCCGAGCCGAGCAGATGGCAGCCGATAACGCGGCACTTCGGGTCAAGCGTGGCAAGATACACCTGCTCCTCCCCGACGCCGTAAAAATATGGCAGAAAATAACTGCCCGCGCGGGAAAAATCGTTCAGCGCACCCGCGGAACGCTTCACGCGGCTGAGCTGGTATTTCCGCGCGAGCTGCGGCACGAGTTTTATAAGCACGGCGCTGCGCTCGCCCACGCCGCTTACCGCGGCAAGCTCGTAGAGCGGGGCGTCGAAAACGCCGTCAAAGCTCCCGAAGCGGCGGATAAGCTCGTGCGCGAGGGTATTCACGTCCCGCCGCGGGATGGCGTAGGACAAAAGCAGCTCGAGGGCGGTATGGTCGTCAAAGGCGTCCAGCCCCTCCTCGGCGAAGCGGCGGCGCAGGCGCTCCCTGTGGCCCTCGTGCGGGTTCCTCCCGCGCTGCTCCCGTTCGTTCTCTTCGGGCTTCATCGCATCTGCTTCTTCCTTGCCAGATTGACGGTTCCGTCCTGCATATCGTTGAGCCACGCGAGGCTCTTGCCCGTTCCGTAGGCTACGCAGGCGTCCACATCGTCGGCAAGGGCGGTTTTTATGTTCGTGCGCGCTTCAATGAGGCGGTCGATGCCCCAGAGGAGGCTGCCGCCGCCGGTGAGCGTGATGCCGTTTGCCGCAATGTCGGCGACGAGCTCCGGGGGCGTGGTCTCAAGGACGGTGTGAACGGCGTCGAGTATGCTTTCGCACACCTCCTCGAAGGCGTCGAGCATCTCGTCGGCCTGTATGGTGAAAACCTTCGGGAGCCCCGTTAGCATGCAGCGTCCGCGAACCTCCGCCGCGCCGTCGCGCCCGCCGGGGTAGGCGCAGCCGAGGTTGATTTTCAGTTCCTCGGCGGTGCGCTCGCCTATGAGAATATTGTGTTTTTTCTTAACATATTTGATGATTGCTTCGTCAAAACTATCTCCCGCGGTCTTGATAGAGCGCGATTCGACGACGCCGGAGAGCGAGATAACGGCGATATCCGTCGTCCCGCCGCCTATGTCGATAACCATGCGGCCCGTGGGCTGCGCTATATCGAGCCCCGCGCCTATCGCGGCGGCGACGGGCTCCTCGATGAGGAAAACCTTTCTCGCGCCGGACTGGTAGCCCGCGTCGATAACGGCGCGTTCCTCGACCTCCGTAATGCCGCTGGGAATGCTTATGAGCAGGCGCGGCTTGAGCAGGCTGAAGGAGGTGACCTTGCGGATAAACTCTCGCAGCATGCGTTCCGTCATTTCATAATCGGAGATGGCTCCGCCCTTCAGCGGGCGAATGGCGATCACGTTGCCCGGCGTCCTGCCCAGCATCTTCTGCGCCTCGAGCCCGACGCCGAGAAGCCGGCCCGTGAGCTTGTCCACGGCGACCACCGATGGCTCGCGCAGGACTATGCCCCTTCCTTTAAGATAAATGAGTACGTTCGCCGTTCCGAGGTCTATGCCTATGTCCTTGCCGAATATCATTGCGATTCCTCCCTGAGCCGCCCTTCGCGACCCGCAAATAGTTCAAGACTTCTTCTTTTTCGGAACATCTTCCTTCCTGCGGGCGCGGCACAGCGTCGCGCAGGAAACGGACTGCGCCCCCGCCATAAGCAGGATGCGCGAGCATTCGGAGGCCGTTGCCCCCGAGGTAAATACGTCGTCAATAAGCAGGACGCGCCTGCCCTTTACAGCGTCCTCGTTCACGGCGGCAAAGGCGCCGCTCACGTTGGCTTTCCGCTGAGAATAAGCCCCGAGCGTGGACTGCGGCGGCGTATCGCGCCGCTTGCGGAGCATACGCCTGCATGGCAGGCCCATGCTCTTCGCCGCCTCCGAGGCAAGCAGCTTTGCCTGAGAATAGCCCCTTTTGCGAAGCCTTCTCAGGCTCACGGGGACCCATGTGATCACGTCCGCGTCGCCGAGAGAATGCTCGGAGGCGCAGTCCGCTATCATTTTACCCATAACACGCGCGTATGAAACCTTGCGCGCGAATTTAAAGCGCTTCACAGCGGCGGAAACCGCTCCCGTATAGTAAAGGGGCGAAACGCAGGCGGAGAAGAACTCCCCGCGCGAGGAAAAGCGGCTCCCCGTATACGGAAGCTCAACGAGACAGCGGCGGCATACGCCCGCCTCCGCGTCCTTCGCCGCCAGCGCTTCGCCGCAGAAGACGCAGCGCGGCGGATAAACGAGCCGCCCGAGCTTCTTAACTATCCCCATCGCCCCGTCACTCCAGCATCCGCAGCCGCAGGGCGCTGTATCTTCTGCGGGGCAGATAATTCGCCACCATCGCCCCGACGGTTTCGTCGTCTCCCACGATAATGAGCAGCTCGCGGGCGCGGGTCACGGCGGTATACAGAACGGAGCGGGACATGAGGCTTTTTGCCCCGCGGAAAAGCGAAAGCACGACGGCGCGGTATTCGCTGCCCTGCGCCTTGTGGACGGTCATGGCGTAGGCAAGCTCCAGCTCGGGCAGCATGTCGAAGGTATAGTTGGCGCGCCGGTCGTCAAAGTCTACGGTGAGGTACTGCGCGCGGGTATCCAGCTCACAGATATGGCCGACGTCGCCGTTGAATATGCCCGCGCCCGTCTCGCCCGTGGTCTTCCTCCATACTATATCATAATTATTGCGGATTTGCATCACTCTGTCGCCGAGGCGGAAGCAGAGCTCGCCGAAGCTCTTTTCGGGCTTGTTCTCCGCTCTGGGGTTCAGCGCGTCCTGCAGCCGGCGGTTGAGGCTGCGCGTGCCGGTTTCGTACATCCGCGTCGGGGATAGAACCTGTATCTGCGAGGGGTCTATGCCCATGTTTTTCGGCAGACGCTCCGCGCAGAGCTCGATTATCGTATCCACGGCGGAGTCCGCCGTTTTCCTGCAGAGCATGAAGAAATCGCCCTTATTGTCGCGCAGCAGGGGCATTTCGCCTTTATTTATAAGGTGCGCGTTGCGGACGATGCGGCTCTCCGCGGCCTGGCGGAAAATCTGCTCAAGGCGCACGGTGTTCACGCGGCCGGAGCGGATAATATCCGAAAACACGTTCCCCGGCCCGACGCTCGGGAGCTGGTCGGCGTCCCCGACGAGAACGAGGCGGCAGCGGACGGGAAGCGCGGCAAGCAGCGCCTGCATTAGCTCAATGTCTATCATGGAGCATTCGTCGAGGATAACGGCGTCCGCCTTCAGCGGCTCGTCCTCATTATGCCTGAAAACGAGCGCGCCGAGGTCCGGGTCGTAGCCCGTTTCGAGCAGGCGGTGTATGGTCGCCGCCTCGCGGGAGCAAAGCTCGCTCATGCGCTTGGCGGCTCTGCCCGTGGGCGCGGCGAGCAGCGTTTCGAGGCCCATTCGGTCAAAAAGCGCGAGGATCGCGCGGACCGTCGTGGTTTTGCCCGTTCCGGGGCCGCCCGTGAGCGCGAGGACGCCGCTCGTCGCGGCGGCCTTCACCGCCGCCTTCTGCTCGGCGGCGAGGCTTATTTTCATCTCCCGCTCTGCCTCCTCAATAAGCCTGTCGGCGGAAGCGGATTCTATAAAACGGTTGTCGGCGAGCATTTTTATGCGCTCGGCGACGAAACGCTCGGCGCGGTAGAGCCGCGCGAGGTAACAGGCTTCGAGCCCGGAAAATTCGTCGGTAATTATCTCGCCGCTTTCAATCTGACGCGTGAGGGAAGCCTCCACGAGCTCGGGGCTGACGCTGATTAGCTGCGCCGCCGTCGCGACGAGCTTTTCGCGGGGCATGAAGCAGTGGCCGTTCGAGGCGTTGTAGCTCAGCTCATGGAGCGCCGCGGCTTCGAGCCTTTCGGGGCAGTCCGCCTCAAAGCCGAGGCCCAGCGCGAGCGTGTCCGCCTCCTTGAAGGGCGCGCCGTAATAATCGTCCGCGATTATGTAGGGGTTATTCAAAAGCGCCGTCTGCGCGTCGTTTCCGAAGGTTTTGTAAAGTCGCAGGGCGTATTCCATACGCAGGCCCTTTTCCGCGAAAAAATCCATGAGCCGCCGGACGCTGCCGCGCTTGCGGAGCTGGTCGCTGATATCGCGCGCGCGCTTTGGCGTGACGGATTTGAGCTCGGCGAGGCGCTCCGGCTCCTCCTCGATGACGCGGAGACTGTCCGCGCCGAAGGCATTCACTATGGCGCGCGCAGTCGCGGGGCCGACGCCGCGTATTTCGCCGGATGAAAGGAAGATATAGATGGCGTTTTCATCCGTGGGCATATAGCGTTCGGCGCTCTCGGCCTTGAACTGCCGGCCGTGGGTCTGGTGGTTCGTCCACTGGCCCGTGAGGATGAGACCTTCGCCCGGCACGGCGAAGGGCAGGCAGCCCACCACCGTCACCTGCTCGCCCGTTTCCGCGTCAAGACGGAGGACGGTGTAACCGTTCTCCTCGTTCTGGAAAATAACAGAATTGACGCAGCCCGTAAGAGAGCAGAGCGAAGTTTCGTCCATGTGTCCTCCGTGGTGGTTCCTTCGCGCCTGCGGCGCAAGGAATATTGAAAAGTTAAAACTTAAAAATAATGTAATATGGCTTGCTTATTCTAAAAATCCTGTACTGTAGGGGCCGGCGCCCTCGACGGCCCGCCCGCGCGAAGCGCGGTTTGCCTTTTCGCTCACCTTGGATAAGGGGAGCTGGCGGCGGCGCGCAGCGGCGACGTCTGAGGGGTGGATGGTTGCGAGAGGGCGGAAGCATTATCGTTCATGCGAAACCGGTTACCTCTCAGTCAGCCTCCGGCTGACAGCTCCCCTGAGAGGGGAGCGAAAGCGCGGCGGCGGAACCAAATCAGTGCATACAAATCTTTACCCTCGACCTCTCAGTCAGCTTCGCTGACAGCTCCCCTTATCCAAGGGGGAGCAAATGGCGCACAGCGCCGCTCCCTGCAAGCTCCCGCTCCACGCCTATACTCTGCACAAGCTCGGCGCGGAGGGTCACCACGGCGAAACCGCCGCTCAGGCGCGTCTCGTACTCCTTATACAAGACCTCGCCCTCTAGCTCGGCAAGGCGCTCGTCGAGCGCCGCCTTGACCATTGCCTCCGCTTCCTTCGGGTCAAGCCGCGCGGTGACGCCCTCATAGGCGCGCAGCTTCGTTGAGGCGATCCCAATCGGGAGCTTCACGCCGCCGGGCAGGGCAACATTCTTTTTATCAATTATTTTATCACACGAGCACTCGGAAATTCCACTATTATTATATAAATTTATTCTGAAAGGACCGATAAACAGAACTTTTTTGCCCGATTCCTCCCCGGTCGGGATTTTTTCGACGTAACTGAGCGGCGCCGCGCCCGAAAAACTGTACCATACGCGCGCCTTTACCTCGCCGAGAGCATGAACGCAGCGCTTTTTGCCGGAAAGACTCACAAGCTCGCCCGAAATGAGCAGCTCGCCCGCTTCGACAGTGTCGCCCGCCTTCACCGTCGCTGCGCCCTCATATACCTTCATTTCCTCGATAAGACCCGCGCGGGCGGCGACTATGTCCGCGTTCCCGCGTTTATCGCGGATTTCGGGAGCCTTCAGGCGCTCGCGAACTATAACCTCCATGCGGCTGCCGCGCACGTTCACCGTGAGCCAAACGAGCTGCGGGAGCTTTTCCAGCGCGAGGCTGCGCGTCCGCTCCCGCTCGATGAGCGGCCCGAAGCTGCCGATTCCGACGCCGTTTTCCGCGAGCACGGACAGTATCTGCGCGTCCGTCACGGTGCTGTTGCCGCTTACCTCGATTTCCCAAACGAAAAGGGAGAGCGCGGCGGTAAGCGTGAGCCAGACAAACAGCAGCGCGGCGAATACCCACCTGCGCCGCGCTATGCCGTACAGCAGCGCGCTGCCCGCCGAGGCTTCAAAAACGCAGTCGCAGGCCGCGCCGCAGGCAATTTCCCTTGCCCGCGCCAAATCCCGGCGGCGCAGACGCACCCGCAGCGAGCCGTCCGGCAGGCTCAGGCAGGAATACAGCTCGACGCCGCTTCGCGCAAACAGGTTCAAAAGCCGCTCCGGCCTCACTCCGCTGAGCCTCAGCGTGACGCTGCCCGCCGCGAGCTCCGAAAAGCCGCTCATTGCGCCCCCTCCTCGTAAACTAGCTCGACGGAATTGATCACCCCGCACACAACGGCGAGCTCCGTACTGAGCCGCCGCAGCTCCAGCCCTTTTCCCCGCACGCGGATAACCGCGCCGCGGGCGCCGAGCTCAACGCAGTCCTGCGCGTAGGCGCGGACGCCCCTGTGCGCCTCAACGCGCACGGTCCCGTAGCCGTCAAGCTGGACGCGGGGGAAGCCCGCCGCGTACTCAAGCGGCATATTCAAAAGGCGCGCCGCTTTTTCTGCGGCTGCGTAAGTCTTTGTCATGCTGCACACCTCCGCTGAAAGCTTATGCGCGCGGGGGAGGTTTTTTTCATTTTTTGCCGCTGCAGGGTATATATTTTCATGAAGGAGGCGGTGAACGATGCTCATTTTATCGCGCGGCGGCGTTTCCGCGCGCAGAAGCGCGGCGGCGCGGAGCGGCAGGCTTGCCGCAGCGCTCGCGGCCGGGGTTTTCGCGGCGGCG
>JAEEUX010000003.1 GCA_016290695.1 Oscillospiraceae bacterium | reverse complement strand
TATGCAAACACCAACTGCATACAAGCGGAACGCTGAGGACAGCGTTCCCTACCGGACATGGTTCAACCATATTACATTGTACAAGTGGTGGGTGCCTTGCCTGGGGCAAAAAAAGAACCGCCCTTGCGGACGGTTCTTTTAATAACACAGCAAAATCAGTTGTATCTCTTGTTTTTGTTCTTTCTTGCCGCCTCGGATTTCTTGCGGCGCTTTACGCTGGGACTCTGGTAGTACTCTTTCTTTCTGAGGTCAGAGAGGACTCCTGCCTTCGCGCAGTTTCTCTTGAATCTTTTCAGTGCGCTGTCAAGAGATTCGTTTTCTTTGACTCTAACTTCCGACATTTATTTCCCTCCCTCCAATACGCCTTATGCTGGCGCTCAAGGGCCTCATACGGCTTTAACAAAATTATTATAAAACATACAAGTCGTCTTGTCAATAGTCAATTATGCCGCGCGGCGCCTTATTAAAGCTCTACGATATAGGCGACTTCGCCGGACTTTTTGACGCGGGAAACCGAGCGCTTTGCGCCGTATTCGAGCGTGAAGCTCCTGTAATCCGCATCGTACTCCGCCTTGGTATAGTTCACGCCCTTGTCAAGCAGGCCGTCCGCGGTGAGGACGCCGTAGAAAACGCCGTCGCTGACTATGGCCGTGTAGGGCGCGTCGCCCTTTTCCCAGCTAAAGAAGGTGAGCTCCTTATACTGCGTCATATCGTCGAAGCTTCCGGAGGAGTAATCCACGAGGTAATTCACTCCGTATTCGGGCGTACACAGGAGGATGTAATTGCCTATATTCACGGCCTCGGAAACCTGAAAATCAAAGTGCTTCAGGAGCGTTCCGGTTTTAAGATCGTATATGTCCGCGCCTGTCCAGGGCGTGCTGTGGACGAGCATGGTACCGCCGAACAGATAGCTCAGCTTCGCCTCGCTGCCCTTCACCCACTCCGGCAGAAGGAGTCTGCCCGTCTCGACGTCGAGGTAGTTCATCGGCTGATTATACATAAGATGCACGGGGATGACCATGTTTGTGCCGCGATAGCCGAACATTTCACCCACCACGAAATCCAGCTCGTAGCGTTCTCCGGGTTTATACTCGCTCCAGGCCGGGATAAAGCTCTCGGCTATATCGAAGGAATCGGCGACCGTCTCGCATTTTTCGTTCAGAAGCGTCCAGCGCCACCACTGGTCGCCGCGAAGATACTGCCCGCCGTCGCCGGTGTTCCTTCTGAGGACGAAGCGCTTTTCGGAGAGGACGTAGACCCCATCCTCATAAACGTCGTCATAAAGGAGCTTCATCTGCGGGTCGTAGAAAAGGCTGCACTTCGTAGAATCGTCGCGGTTTTTAAAACGCTTCACGAGCGCAGCGCCGCCCGGCAGCATAATCACGCTGAGGTTCGCCTCGTCCATGCTGACTACGCGCTCGCCCTTACTGTCGATTATGCCCCAGGCGTTATTCACCGCCGCGCCGATATGCCCGCCGATGAATTGTTCGCCCATGTCCGTGTAAAGATAATCGACAACTACGTTTTCATCCTTGTCAATAACGCCCCAGTAGCCGTCCTTTTTCACGGGGACGAGACCGTTATCGCCCATGCAGCCAATGTCCTGATAGCTGCAGCTTATCGCTTCGCCCGTTCCGGGATTGATCATGCCCCAGCTTGTGCCGTTGTTCACGGCGAAGAAGCCGTTGGGAGCCTTGTCCTTCACGTCGGAAAAGCGGTAATCTATAACGAGATTGCCGCGCTTGTCGATAATGCCCCAGCCGAGCCCGTTATACAAAACGGCGCAGTAATCGCCCTGGAACTTTTTCATGCTCCTGAAGAAGGGGTAAACTACCTCCTTGGCGTCCGCGTTCATGCAGCCGACAGGGCCGTAAAACTCGGAGCCGTAGGTATAAAGCTCGCCCTGAACGTCCTCATCCGTAATCTCCCAGTTCACGGGGATGGGCTCGGGCGACGTATCGGTCTGCCCGTAGGGCTGGAAGGCGGAGAAATACCATTCGCCGTCGATTTTCACCGTTGCGACGCTGTCCTCGATTTCGCGCGTCGTGCCGTTTGAGTATGTAATGAGGACGGTGTATTCGATATTGCCGGTGCTGCCGTTTTCGGAAAGGGCAGTGGGTGTGAGCTCGACGCTGCCCCAATAATCGTTATCCACGGCGCCGGACTGCCCGAGAGCCTTGGAGGCGAAGGGCATGATGGACTGCATCGCGTCCGCATTTACGCCGAAAAGCTTCGCCATGGCGTAGAATGCCTTGGTAACGCCGGGGTCGAAGCACTCTATCATCGCATAAATATCCTGCTCGTTGTAGGCGCTTTCAAGGCGCTTCAAAAGCTTCGCCTGCCCGCTCGACATATCTACTGCGGGCTCGGAATAGGCCGCGTCCTCTGCGGAAGCGGCGGAATCGCCCGAAGGCTCGGAAACGGAGGCCGAGGCCTGCGTAGGAGCGGCGGAAGCCGTCGCCACCGGCTCTCCGCAGCCGGAAAGCGCCGAAAGCAGCAGAGCAAAAACAAGTGTTGCACAGATAATACGCTTCATTTTTATCCCCCGCAGTCTTAGGCCTTGGGCTTGAGAATGAGGTTTACGAGCTTGTTCTTTACTACTATCGTCTTCACAAGCTCCATGCCCTCCATCGCGCGCTTCACCTTTTCATCCTCGCAGGCGGCGGCAACCACGGCCTCGTCCGTCGAATCGGTGGGGAGGGTGACGGTGCTGCGGAGCTTGCCGTTAATCTGGATGGCGAAGGTCTTTTCCGCGTCGACGGTCTTCGCTTCGTCGTACTCGGGCCATGACTGCATGCAGCAGAAGCCGCCGAAACCGAGCTGTTCCCAGATTTCCTCCGCGATGTGCGGCGCGAAGGGGGAGAGCATGAGCAGCAGCGCCTTCATGTCGCCGCGGCTGACGCCCTTATCGTAATATTCGTTCACGAGGGTCATGAGCGCGGCGATGGCGGTATTGAACTTCATATCGAGTATGTCCGCGCCGACCTTCTTTATCGTCCTGTGGATGGAAGCTTCGTTTTCTTTGGAATAAGCCTCGCCCGTGGCGCTCTGCGCGCGCTCGCCGAGGTTCCATATCTTATCGAGGAAGCGCTTGCAGCCCTTCACCGCGTCGCTCGACCAGGGGGCCGCCTTCTCGAAATCGCCTATGAACATGATGTAGAGGCGCATCGTGTCCGCGCCGTACTGGTTCACGATATCCGTCGGGTTAACGACGTTGCCGCGCGACTTCGACATTTTTTCTCCGCCTTCGCCGAGGATCATGCCGTGGCTCGTGCGCTTGGCGTAAGGCTCCTTCGTGGGAACCACGCCGATATCATAGAGGAACTTATGCCAGAAGCGGGAATAGAGCAGGTGCAGCGTCGTGTGCTCCATGCCGCCGTTATACCAGTCTACCTGCTTCCAGTAATCGAGCGCCTCGGGGGAAACGAGCGCGTCGTGGTTATGCGGGTCCATATATCTGAGGAAGTACCAGCTCGAGCCGGCCCACTGGGGCATCGTATCGGTCTCGCGCTCGGCGGGAGCGCCGCAGCGGGGGCACTTCACCTCCACCCAGTCGCGCATCTTCGCGATGGGGGACTCGCCGTTATCCGTCGGCTCATAGCTCTCGACCTCGGGCAGCAGGAGCGGAAGCTCGCTCTCGTCCACGGGGACATAGCCGCAGTGCGGGCAGTGGATTATCGGGATGGGCTCGCCCCAATAGCGCTGGCGGGAGAAGACCCAGTCGCGCAGCTTGAAATTCACCTTTTCGTGGCCGACGCCCTTTTCCTCAAGCCATTTGATGATAGCCTTCTTCGCCTCGGCGACCTCCATGCCGTTGAGGAAGCCGGAATTTACGAGCTTGCCGGTCTCCGTATCGGTGTAGGCGGCCTTTTCAACGTCGCCGCCCGCGACGACCTCGACGATCGGGAAGCCGAACTTCTTGGCGTACTCCCAGTCGCGCTCGTCGTGGCCCGGAACGGCCATGATAGCGCCCGTGCCGTAGGTGGCGAGGACGTAATCGGAGATGCAGATGGGTATCTCCTGGCCCGTGACGGGGTTTATGGCGCTAACGCCCTTGAGCGTAACGCCGGTCTTTTCCTTGTTGAGCTCGGTGCGCTCAAAGTCGGACTTGCTGGCCGCCTGAGCGCGGTAAGCCTTGACCTCCTCGGCGTTAGTGAGCCGGGGGAGCCACTTGTCTATCATCTCATGCTCAGGCGCGACGACCATATAGGTCGCGCCGAAGATGGTATCCGGGCGCGTGGTAAAGATGGTGAGCTTATCGCCCGCCGTCGTGTCGAAATCGAGCTCCGCGCCGCTGGAGCGGCCTATCCAGTTGCGCTGCTGGATCTTTACGCGCTCGATGAAATCGAGGTCGTCCAGATCGTCGATAAGGCGCTGGGCGTACTCGGTGATTTTCAGCATCCACTGGCTCTTTTCGCGGCGGATGACGGGGCTGCCGCAGCGCTCGCACACGTTGTCGACGACCTCTTCGTTCGCCAGGACGCACTTGCAGGAGGTGCACCAGTTGACGGGCATCTTCGCCTTGTAGGCAAGGCCCTTCTTGAAGAGCTGGAGGAAGATCCACTGCGTCCATTTATAGTATTCCGGGTCAGTCGTGCATATCTCCCTGTCCCAGTCGAAGCTGTAGCCGAGGCTCATGAGCTGCTCGCGGAAATGGCTGACGTTCTTCTCCGTGACTATCTTCGGGTGGATGTGGTTCTTGATGGCGAAGTTCTCCGTGGGAAGGCCGAAGGCGTCGTAGCCTATGGGGAAGAGGACGTTATAACCGTCCATCCTCTTTTTGCGGGAGACTACGTCCATCGCCGTATAGGGGCGCGCATGGCCGACGTGGAGGCCGTTGCCGGAGGGGTAGGGGAACTCGACAAGCGTGTAATACTTCGGCTTGTCCGAGCCCGTCTCGGCGGCAAAGCACTTCTCCTCAAGCCATTTCTTCTGCCATTTCTGTTCTATCTTGTGGAACTCGTATTTCATCTATAGGACTTCCTTCACAAATTAGTCTCTCGTAAGGAGGGCCGAAACGTCAACGGTTCCGGCGTCGCTCCAAAGTCTTTCAGGGTCGTAAAAAGCGCGGGACTCGGCAAGGAAAAGGTGCACGACGACGCAGCCGAAGTCCATGAGCACCCAGCCGCAGTCCTTCGTTCCCTCAACGCGGAGCGGGGGCTCGCCGAGCTCTGAGAGCTTCCTCCCCGTCTCGTCGGAAAGGGTCTTAATCTGGGAGCTCGATGAAGCCGTGCAGATAACGAAATAGTCCGCCAGCACGGTTATATCTCCTGTATGAAGGACGGAAATATCCCTGGCGCGCTTTGCGTCCAGCGCCTTGACGATATTTTCCATGACTTCCTTTGTACTTAGCATTTAATTTTCTCCTTAATGGATTATTCTTCGCCGGAAGGGTCTCCTTCGTCCGTTCCGCCGCCTATGGGCTCAGACGAGGGGACGAAAATCGCCTCGCCGCCGTCGTCATGGTTCGGGATATCGGGGGCAGGCTCGGAATCGCCGCCGGCCTCGTCGGGCTCCGGCGCCGGTTCGTCGTCGGGTTCAGGCCCCGGCTCCTCGCCCGTTTCGCCTTCGCCCTCGTCACCCTCGGCGGGTTCTGTGGGGAAGAAGGGATCAGGCTCGCCCTCTTCGCCTTCGCCCTCGGGGAATGCAGGCTCATCCTCGCCATCTTCGCCGGGTTCTTCCGTTTCGCCTTCGTCCACGCCGGTTTCGCCGGTCTCGGCCTCATCATCGCCGTCCGTGGAGGGCGCGGCGTCGGGGTCGGGCTTATGGAGCAGGGCGTAGAAATCGTAGAAGGAATCCTCGCCGCCCGCGATGGTACCGGTGGTGGAATAGAGCTTGCCGCTCGCGTCCCTCGTGAGGATATTGAGGTTCGCGGCCGTGACGTCCTCCTTGAAGGGGTTGAGCTTTTCGTTTATCATCGTAAGCCAGTCGTTGAGGTAGATCGTGCAGTACGAGCCGCCGCGCACGCTGTCGTTATAATTCTCGGGGACGGTGTGGAAGTGGATATCCTCGTTTGTAAGCTTGAGCATCTGCTGGCCGTACCAGACGATGTTGCCGACGGTGAGGTTCGTCTCGACATATTCCTTGAAAATCTTTGCGTAATCATCGATATTCGAGGCGAGGGCGCTGGCGGAAAGGCACTGCTTGGCGAGGGCCTTCATGAAGTCCTGCTGGACGCTGATGCGCTTTATGTCGCCCGCGGCGTAACCGCTGCGGAAGCGCACGACGCCGACGGCCTGCTGCCCGGTGAGGTACTGGTAGCCCGCCGGAACGTGGATATGGAGGTTCTGGGTCGGGTCGTCGTAATTCATGTTCATCGGAACGTCGAAGTAAACGCCGCCAATGGCGTCCACCAGCGCGGTGAAGGCTTCGAGGTCGACGCTTATATAGCTGTCCACGCGGAAGCCGATAAGGTCGGTGATGCCGTCCACAAGGCCCTCCATGCCTCTGCCGCGGAAGGCAAGGATGGTGTTGGCCTTCTTGACGCTCCAGGATACGTTCACGAGCGTGTCGCGCGGGATGCTCACGAGGTTGAGCTCACCCTTCACCGTGTCGAGCGCGCCGACTATCATCGTGTCGGTATTGCCGTTGCCCTGGTCGTTGCCTATGAGCAGGAAGGTGTAAACGCCCTCCTTGCGCGAAGCGGAAAGGGCGTTGGCCGGGGCCGTGCCGTCGTCAATTTCGCCGTTCTCCCGCTCAAGCCCGTCAATCGGCGCCGAAACGCGCCCCTCCGCGCGGCTCGAAAGGCCCGGAGACGAAACGTCGGGCGGACGGACGATGACCTTGTAAAGCGCGAAGACAGCCGCGAAAATAAGAACGATAACGAGGACGATTATGAGCCGCCTGAGTACCTTTTTCTTCTGGTAGGCCGCGACCTCGGCCTCTATCTTCGCCCGTTCCTCGCTCGAGCGCTTACGGTGCTCCTCCGTGTCGAGGGCGGCCTGCGCCTTTTCTATTTTGCCGCGGGCGAGTATGTCAAGGAGCGTTTTGCGCCCCTGTTTTGCCGGTTTTGACGCGGAACCCTTGCCCGCGTGGGATTTTGTGCCTGTGTTTCCGAAAAGTTTCATTTTTTTCTTTACCCCTTAGAGTAAACGCTCTTTGTTCGCTGCCCGCCTGAGCGGGCTGTATATTTGGAATTTCTGTGTAATCGGGCGTTTTTCCGCCCTGCAAAATCGCGGCGTCTGCTTTCGGCGCGTCGGGGACGACGCGCCCTACAGGGCTGCGAATCAACTGTATGGCTGCGGCGCAGCGATGCGGGTGCCCTGCCTCAATCGGCGCTGAGCAAATATTCCAGCGCCTTCTGCGACATCGGGTGCGGCTGCGAGCCGCGCGAAGAAACGTCCTCGATGCTCATTTTAAGGCCCAGGACCAACGCCGCGTCAAGGTTTTCGTATGCAAGGCGGCGCAGCTCGTCAACTCCGTCGAAGCTGCGGTTCGGCTCGATGTAATCAGCCATGTAGATTATCTTTTCCAGCAGGGTCATGTTGTCGCGCCCCGTGGTGTGCCAGCGGATGGCGTCGCGGACCTTTTCGCTTATGCCAAACTCGGCGTAGGCCATGTCCGCGCCCGTTTTCGCGTGGAGAAGCTTGGGGCTTTCCCGCTCAAAGGTATCAATTAGTGTACCATATTTCTCACATAATATCAACTGTTCATTTTCACTGCATTTTTTGGTAATATCGTGTAAAATTCCGGCAGCGGCGGCGGAATATGTGTCCTCGCCCCATCTTTCCGCGAGGCGCACGGCCTCCTGCTCGCAGCCCTCGACGTGGGGCACGCGCTTTGGGTCAAGCAGCTCGCGCGAGCGCTCGCGCAGCCACGAAAGCTCGGGTCTGACGCCGAAAAACCGGTTTTTCACTATGTAGGCGTACACCGCCGGGGCGAGGTACTCCGCGCCCGAGGCGCTTTGAAGCAGCGCGCGCAGCTCGGTCGAGGAAACGACGACCGGCTCTATGGGCACGATGTCTACGCGCGCGCCCCAGTCGCGCCGCAGCATCTCCGCGTAATCGCGTATCTCCCTGCTCGCGTCCTCGCGGTCGAGGACGGCAAGGCGCGCCTCGCGCAGAATTTCCTCCACCTTGTACCAGGCGGTGAAATTGAGGAACATGTCCGTTCCCATCATGAGGAAGAATTCCCCGTCCGGGTAAATGCGGCGCAGCTCGCGCAGCGTGTCCACGGTGTAGCTTTTGCCTCCGCGCCGAAGCTCTATGTCGCATACCTCCGCGCGCGGGACCTCATCGAAGGCCAGCCGCGCCATTTCAAGGCGCTCGTCCGCCGTCGGGGAATTTACCGGCAGCTCCTTGTGCGGCGGCTGCGCCGTCGGTATGATGAGGAGCTTATCCAGCCCGAGGCTCTCCACGGCCGTCCGCGCGGCCTTTATGTGGCCCGTGTGCGCGGGGTTGAAGGTTCCTCCGAATATTCCGATTTTCATACGCGATAGTCCCTCCCTCAGGTGGCTTCCGCCTATTTTTCCGCCCAGTTTTTCGCTTTTTTGATTCTGTCCTTCATGCCCACGCCGCTGTCGTCAAGCAAAAAGAAGAACAGCAGCAGACCAATCGCCGCGAGGACGTATTTGAAACATTTTTTCATCTTCCCGCCTCGTTTCCGGTTTTGTGTAAAGGCAAAGCGCTTGATGTGTAGATGTGTAAATGTAATGTGGTTGATGATTACACCCAAAACTATGGTCGGCAGCAATGTGGGACGGGGGCTTGCCCCCGGCAGGGCACTTGCCATTTGTACATTGTAATATGGTTGATACCTGTCCGGTAGGGAACGCCGTCCCCGGCGTTCCGTCGCGGCAAAGCCACGAAAAGGCGACCTCTCAGGCGCTTCACGCCAGCTCCCCTTATCCAAGGGGAGCGAAAGCAGACCGCGCTATGCGCGGCGGGTGGTCGAGGTCGCCCGCTCCTACAGTATAGGATTTTTACATTCATTAACCATATTGCAATGCGCGAAGCGCAATTCATTTGGCGAATGCCGCAATTCACGTCCGAGGGACAATTCACTGCGGCGCGCAGCGCCGCCTTATTTCAAGCTTATCTTCGGTTCCTTCGGATTTGCCTTATACAGCACGAAGCGGCTGCCTATCACCTGAACGCCCTCCGCGCCGGTTTTTTCGGCTATTTCGTCGCAGGCTTCGCGCGCCGTGAGCAGCGAATTTTCGAGGACTCTGCCCTTTATGAGCTCGCGCGCGGCGAGCGCGTCCTCCGCCTGCTTTATTATATTCTCCGTAACGCCGCCCTTGCCGACGTAGAGTATCGTATCCTCGCCGTTGGCTATGCTTCTGAGCTTCGCTCTTTCTTTTCCGGTCAGCATGGTTTATTCTCCTTAAAATATTCGTCAAGCTTTGTTTTCATCGCGCGAAGCGCCTTGCCCCGGTGAGAAACGCCGTTTTTCTCCTCCGCCGAGACCTCCGCGAGCGTCCTGCCGAAGCAGGCCATGTAAAATATGGGGTCGTAGCCGAAGCCGTTCTCCCCGGCGGGCGACTGGGTAATCTCGCCCTCGCACTCGCCGCGTGTAACAAGCTCGTCGCCGTTCGGGAAAACCGCCGCTATACATGAGACGAAGCGCGCGCTCCTTTGTTCCTTGCCGCGCATATTGCTGAGCAGCAGCTCGACGCGCTCTTCGTCCGTGGCGCAGTTTCCGTAACGCGCCGAATAAATCCCCGGCGCGCCGCCGAGCGCGTCTACGACAAGGCCGGAATCGTCCGCTATGGCGGGGATACCAGCAGCAAGACATGCCGCGCGCGCCTTGATGAGCGCGTTTTCCTCGAATGTCGTGCCCGTTTCATCGGGCTCTACCTGTATGCCCGCCTCGCTCTGCGAAAGGACGCTCACGCCCGCCTCGCCGAGGATTTCGCGCATTTCGCGCAGCTTGCCCTTATTGTTGCTGGCAAGCACGAATTTAACCTCACTCATCCAGCAGCGCCCTCACAAAATCGTCACCGTCAAAGTCGATAAGGTCGCCCGCCTTTTCGCCGACGCCCACGAGCTTCACGGGGATGCCCATTTCCTTCGCCACGGCGAAGACTATGCCGCCGCGCGCCGTGCCGTCGAGCTTCGTGAGGACGACGCCGGTAACTCCCGCCGCCTCGGAAAACTGCTTGGCCTGGATTAGCCCGTTCTGGCCGGTCGTCGCGTCGATTACAAGGAGGTTTTCGCGGCTTGCGCCGGGAAGCTCCCTGTCGATTATTTTGTTGATTTTCGCAAGCTCGTTCATAAGGTTCTGCTTATTGTGCAGGCGGCCCGCCGTGTCGCAGATGATAATGTCCGCGCCGCGCGCCTTCGCCGCCGCGATGCCGTCGAATATAACGGCGCCGGGGTCGGAGCCCTCCTCATGGCGCACTATGTCCGCGCCCGAGCGCTCGGCCCATATCGTAAGCTGCTCGGCAGCCGCCGCGCGGAAGGTGTCGCCCGCGCAGAGGAGGACTTTTTTGCCCTCGGAAACATAGCGCGTGGCGAGCTTGCCGATAGTCGTCGTCTTGCCCACGCCGTTTACGCCGATGACGAGGATGACCGAGGGCTTCGAGGAAGTATCGAGCGAAGTATCCTCAAAGGCGAGGATTTCCTTCAAAATTGCCGCGAGCGCGTTTCTTATCTCCTCCGCGCCGCGCAGTCCCTTCTTTTTCACTTCCTCGCGCAGCTTTTCCACGCAGTCCATCGCGAGCTCCACGCCCACGTCCGCCGTAATAAGCGTTTCCTCTAGCTCGTCGAAAAATTCGTCGTTGGCGCCGGTGAAGCTGTCGAACATGCCGTGAAGCTGGTTCGTGATATTGCTCCTTGTTTTGCTGAGTCCTTCTTTGATTTTTCCGAAAAATCCCATAATTTCGCTCCGAATCAGTATTTTTTCAGCGCTTCCTCAAGGTCTATGCTCAGAACCTTGGAAACGCCCTTTTGCATGGTAACTCCGTAAAGCACGTCCGCGCGCTCCATGCTGCCGCGCCGGTGGGTTATGACGAGGAACTGCGTGTTGGCGCAGACCTTGTGCAGATAATCGGCGAAACGCGCCACGTTCTTTTCGTCGAGCGCGCTCTCTATCTCGTCGAGCACGCAAAACGGCGTCGGGCGCACCTTCATAATCGCAAAATACAGCGCGATAGCGACGAAGGCGCGTTCGCCGCCGGAAAGCAGCGTAAGCGTTTTCTGCGTCTTGCCCGGGGGCTGGACCCGTATCTCGACGCCGCAGTTGAGAACGTCCGCCTCGTCTTCAAGCTCGAGCGTCGCCGCGCCGCCGCCGAAGAGCTCGCGGAAGGTCTCCTTGAAGTTTTCGTTTATGAGGCGGAACTGCGTGAGGAAAATTTCCTCCATTTCGCGCGTAACGTCGCCTATGAGCTTTTCAAGCTCGCCCATAGCGCCGAGAATGTCGTCCCGCTGGCCGGTGAGGTAGGTGTAGCGGCCGTTCACGCGCTCATATTCTTCGATGGCGCCGATGTTCGGCGTCCCGAGCGCGGAGATTTCGCGCTTGAGCTCGCTTGCGCGCTTCGTCGCCTTCGATACGCTTTCAAGCTCCATGCGCTGGCGCTGCGCCGCGCTGCGGGATAATTCGTACGTGTCCCAGAGCTTGTCTACGAGCTGCTTTTCCTCCATGTCGGCGGCCTGCTTGCGCTGCTCCACGCGCGCCCAGGCGCGTTCCAGCTCGACTATTTCGCCGTTTTTCTCCTGCGCGAGCTTTTCGTTTTTCGCGCGGCGCGCCTCGGCTTCGTTCCGGCGGGCTATGTTTTCGTCGAGCCTTGCGCGGACGGCTTCTATTTCGCTTCTCAGCGCCGCGGCCTCGTTTTCGAGCATTGCCGCCTCGCCGGAAAGGACGGTTCCCTTCTGGCGCAGGGCGGTTATCGCGGCCTTTTTCTCGTCCGCCTGTGCGGAAAACTCCGCGAGCAGGCCCTCCCACTCCGAAATATGGCGCTCGACGGCGCTTTGCTCGGACATGAGGGAGGATGCGCGGCTGCGCATCGCGTTCAGGCGCTCGGTCAGCGCGTTCAACCGCCGGAGCTGCTCCTCGCGCCCTCTGGTGAGCGCGGCTATCTTTTCGCGCAGCTCCAGCGCCGCCTTCTCGTGCTTTCCGGCCTCGGACTGCGCCTCGGCGCAGTCGGCTTCGCTTTTACGGATAAGGCTTTCGCCCGCTTCGAGGGTTTTGGCGTTCTGGCTGTCCGCCTCCTCGAGCGAGGCGCAAAGGAATTCGCGCTGCGAAATTTCGGTTTCGAGCTTCAAAACGGCGTCCTGCGTTTCGCGCAGCTCGGTCTGTAAAAGCTCCGTTTCATACTCTGCCTCGGCGCTCAGGCGCTGCGCTTCGCCGAGCTCCGCGCCGCTTTCGCTGAGCTCCGCCTTGATTTTTTCAAGGCTCGCCCGCAGGCTGTCCAGCTCGTTCGCGCGGGAGATTATGCCCACGTTCTTCGCCGCGCTGCCGCCCGTCATCGAGCCGCCGACGTTCATTACCTGCCCGTCGAGCGTGACCATTTTCATGCGCGTTTTCACGCGGCGGGATATGCCGATGGCGCTTTCAAGGTCCTCGACAACGACGACGTGGCCGAGCAGATTGCGGACGATGGGCGCGTATTTATCCTTATAATCAATGAGGCGCGAGGCAAGGCCGATGACGCCCGGCTCGTCCTCGAGCTCGGGAAGCTCCAGCTCCGAGCCCCGGATGACGGAAATGGGCAGAAAGGTCGCGCGGCCGGCGTCGCGGCGTTTGAGCATGTTTATGCCCGCCTTGCCGTCCTCCTCGCGGTCAACCACTATGTGCTGCATCGAGTCGCCGAGCGCGGTCTCTACCGCCATAGTGTATTCGTCCGGCACGCGGATGAGCTCCGCCACCGTGCCGTGGACGTTTTTCAGCGCGCCGCCGCGCTGGGCCTGCATGACGGCCTTGACCGCGCGGGAAAAGCCCTCGTATTCCTTCTTCATGTCGCCGAGGAGCTGAACGCGCGAGGCCACGCGGTTTTCCTCCATTTCGAGCGCCGTTCTGCGCTCCTTCAGTTCCTCCGCCTTCTTCGCGCGCTGCGCCGCCTTCATGCGGAAGCCCGCGATGCGGTTTTCGATGCTCGTGAGCGCTTCCTTCTGCTCGCCGAGCTCCTTTTTGCGCGCTTTTAGGGCGCTGCGCTCCGTTTCGAGGCGCTCCGCGCTGCCCTCGCGCTCGGATTTTGCGGTTTCGACGCGAGCGCGCTGCTCGTTCAGCGCGGAAACGAGCGCTTCATGGCGCGCCCGCGCGGCTGCCGCCGCGTTTTCCTCGGCTGCGGCTGCGGCAAGGAGGGAGTTCATCTCCGCTTCACTCTCGCTCGCCGCAGAGTCCGCCTCGCCGGATTCGTCCGTGAGGGCGGCGCAGTCGGCGTCTATGGAGGCAAGCTCGGCGGTGATTTCGCCGATGCGGGCGCGCTGATGCTCTATCTGCTCGCGCAGGCTCCCGTCGCGCCCCGTCTGCTCGCTTATTTCAAAACTGAGGCGGTCTATCGTCTCGTTATTGCTCTTTATATTAGCCTGCTTAACAGCAAGCTCGCTGTCCTTATCAGCAGCGCGCCCTTCGAGGGCGGAAATCTCCGCGCGCAGCTCCTCGCTGCGCTCCTCCCGCTCGCGCAGAGCGCCGGAAAATTCCTCCGCCGCGCCGTACATAGCCTGCAGCTCCGCCTTCGCCTTTTCGAGCGCGTCGCCCATGTCGGCGTACTCCTCGCGCAGCGCGGCGCTCTTCTCGCCGAGCTTGTCGAGCGCGTCCATCCATATCGAAATTTCAAGGCCGCGCAGCTCGTCGCGCAGCGTGAGGTATTTTTTCGCAACCTCCGCCTGCTTGCGAAGAGGCTCGACACTCAGCTCCAGCTCGCTTATCTTATCGTTTACGCGCACGAGGTTTTCCGCGGTTCTGTCCAGCTTTCTCTGCGATTCCTCGCGCCTGTAGCGGTAGCGCGAAATGCCCGCCGCCTCCTCGAAAACCTCGCGGCGGTCGATGCTTTTTGCGGCTAAAATCTCGTCCACGCGGCCCTGGCCTATCATGGAATAGCCGTCGCGCCCGAGGCCCGTGTCCATGAAAAGCTCGTTTACGTCCTTCAGGCGCACGGAGCGCTTGTTTATGTAATATTCGCTTTCACCGCTGCGGTAATAGCGCCGCGTCACGGTAAGCTCGCCCGGTTCGGCGGAAAACGCGCCCGCCGAGTTATCGAGGATGAGGCTCACCTGCGCGAAGCTGAGCTTGCCCAGCTCCTGCGTGCCGCCGAAGATAACGTCCTCCATCTTCGAGCCGCGAAGCGCCTTCGTGCGCTGCTCGCCGAGGACCCAGCTTATCGCGTCGGATATATTCGATTTTCCGCTGCCGTTCGGCCCGACTATGGCGGTTATCTCCTTTTCAAAGGAGAGGCGCACCTTCTCGGGAAACGATTTAAAACCCTGAATTTCCAGCGCTTTCAGATACATCAGTGCCGCTCCAATACTGCTATTTCGCCGTCCGGCACTTCCGCCGGGCGGATTTTTAACTCTTTTAAACCGAATTTATCGCGCAGATATTCGACGTTGCAGCGCTTCTGCCCCGTCATCACCGAAACGCGCGAGGCTTTCACGCCGAGGGTGACGCTCTCCGCCCCGACGAGCGAAGAAAGCGCCGCCTCGGCCTTGCCGCGCCAGATGCGCGAATAGACCATTTCACCCAGCGCGGGATGATACGCGCCGCCCGCCGCCTCGCCGCCGGAAAGCTCGTCCGAGGGGTTGAGCCCGAGGCGGATTATCTTCACGCCCGCCGCCTCGAAAACGGGGACGATGCGCGCGCAGAGGCTTACCGCGTCCTCGACCGTGTGCTCACGGTACTTCCCGCGCCGCCAAAGCTCATAGAGCGGCGTATCGCGCAGTATCACCGCCGGGTAAATCCTGACTCCCTCCGGCGCGAGCGCGGCAAGCTCCCTCGCCGTGTATATGCTTTCCTCCCCGCTGTCTCCGGGAAGGCCCGTCATCATCTGCAAAATGAGCGAAAAACCGCTCTCCTTAACCATTTTCGCCGCGCCTCGCGTGGCCTCCGCCGTATGTCCGCGCCCGGAAAGGCGCAATACGCCGTCGTCCATCGACTGGGCGCCGAGCTCCACCGTTTCCACGCGGTACTTTTTAAGGAGCGCCAGCGCCTCGGGCGTAATCCTGTCCGGCCGCGTCGAAACACGCAGGGCGGCGACCTCGCCTGTCGCAAAATGCTCCGCCGCGGCGCTGAGAAGCGCCTCCTGCTCGGCGCGGTCTATCGCCGTGAAGCTCCCGCCGTAAAAGGCCAGCTCCGCGCCCGTAACTCCCGCTTTGCGCGCCTCGGCGACGGCCTCATGAACCGTTTCGGGCGTCGCGGGGCTGAGCCGGCCGGAGATTTTGCGCTGGTTGCAGAAAACGCAGTCGTTCGGGCAGCCCAGATGCGGCACAAAAACGGGGATAATCCTTCTTTTCGGCGTCATTTGCGGCGCTTTTCCAGGGCGTTTTTCGCCGCGTTCTGCTCGGCTTCCTTCTTCGTTTTGCCGCTGCCTACGCCGGCTACGCGCCCCGCGATCCGAACCTCCGCGCTGAAAACCTTACTGTGGTCGGGGCCGCTTTCGTCCGTTATAACGTAGCTCGGCGAGCTCGCGCCGCCGCGCTGAACCCGCTCCTGAAGGCGGGTCTTATAATCGTGACTGCCGGTTTTCTCGGCGCTCGAAACCTCGTTCAGAATAAAGGTGTAGACGAATTTCTTCGCCTCCTCAGCGCCGCCGTCAAGGTAGATCGCAGCAAGCACAGCCTCGACCGCGTCCGCGATGATTGAGGGGCGTGTTCTGCCCCCGCCCATTTCCTCCCCGTGTCCGAGACGCAGGAATTCACCGAGCCCCAATTTAGTCGCGACGCGCGCAAGGCTCTGCTCGCATACGAGCTCCGACCTGAGCTTCGTCATTTCACCCTCCGGCTTATCGGGGTAGGTGCGGAAAAGGCACTCCGCGCTGAAATAGCCGAGGATGGAATCCCCTAAAAATTCCAGCCTTTCGTTGCAGCCCGCCCTGCCGCTGCCCCGCTCGTTGGCGTAGGAGCTGTGCGTAAGCGCAAGCTCGAGCATTGCCGGGTCACGAAAGCTGTAACCAAGTCTTTTTTCAAGTGTGTCCATTATATTCCTCTCGTTATAAATCAATGTGCAAGTATCTCAAACGAGTGCCCGGCGAAGCGGGTCTCGCATAGCTTGGCGCTTTGCCGCCAAGCGTAATCGTATTTTATATTATAATTTCTGTTTTTGACGGGGCTTCGCCTCGGCAAAAACACCGACCTCTCGCGCCGACCAAGGAGGCGGGAGCCGAAGAGCGGAGCCGACGCGATGAGCGCGAGTATCTCAAACGAGAGCCCAATGAAATGGGTCTCGTTTGAATTATCGTTTGAATTATTTGCTTTCCTCCGGAATCTCCATTGCTTCCAGCAGAGATGTTATCTCTTCGCTTACTCCTGCCTGCGCCGAACGGACCGCCTGCCCTATGGCGAGGCTTATTTCCTTCTCCTTCGACGAGCCATGCGCCTTGATAACGGGCTTTGTCAGGCCGAGCATGATGCTCCCGCCGACGCCGAGCTTGCCCTTGAGGGCGTAAAGGTCGTTTTTCAGCATGGCGGCGGCGAGCTTGTTCTTCACGTTTTTATACATGATGCCCTTGAGCTCGGAGAGCAGGAAGCCGATGGCGCCCTCCATGGACTTGAGCATGATATTGCCGGAAAAGCCGTCCGTCACGATAACGTCCACCTTGCCGGAAAGCGCGTCCGTGCCCTCGACGTTGCCGACGAAGTTTATCTTCCCCGCTTCGGCTGCCGCCGTGAGGAAGGCGTGGACCTGTTTTTGCAGCGCGCCGCCCTTCGTTTCCTCCGCGCCGATATTGAGGAGTCCCACCGTCGGGTTCTCGACGCCGAGCTCGTATTTGGCGTAGGCGTAGCCCATGAACGCGAACTGCACGATGTATTCCGCCGTACATTCGGCGTTGGCGCCCACGTCGAGCAAGATCGACTCCGTGCCCTTCATCGTGGGGACGGTCGGAGCGAGGCAGGCCCTTCTTATGCCGCGTATGCGCTTGACTATGAGCGTCGCGCCCGAAAGGAGCGCGCCCGTGGAGCCTGCGGAAACGACAGCGTCGCCGAGCCCGTCGCGCAGCATATTGAGCGCTACGGTCATGGACGAATCGCGCTTTTCGCGGCAGGCCTTGGCCGGGTCGTCCTCCATTGTGACGACCTGGGAGGCGTTTACTATGGATACCCCGTCGGGGAGGTTTGTCATGCCGATAGCCTCGAAGCAGCGCAGAATCTCTTCTCCGCTGCCCACAAGGACGATGTCCGTTCCGTACTCCTCACGGGCCTTCAGCGCGCCCTTGACCACTTCCAGCGGCGCGTTATCGCCGCCCATGGCGTCAACGATTATCTTCATTTCTGACTGTTCCTTTCGGATTATTCAAAGCCGAGCTCGGCAAGCAGCGCCAGCGAGCGCTTCGATATTTCGGCGTTTTTGTTGCGCTTGCCCTTCACCTTGTAGCCGAGGGACTCCATGATGCCGAAGTTCACGTTCATCGGCTGGAAATTGCCGACGCTGCCGCCGCTGACGTAGGCCGCGAGCGCGCCGATAGCCGTCTGTTTCGTGAATCTCGGGGCCGGCTCGCCCAAAACCTCGCAGGCCGTGTTTATCCCCGCGAGCATGCCCGAGGCGGAGGACTCGACATAGCCCTCAACGCCCGTCATCTGCCCGGCAAAGCGGATGCGCTTGTCGCTTTTCAGGGCGTAGGTATCGTCCAGAAGGCCGGGAGAATCTATATAAGTATTGCGGTGCATAACGCCGTAGCGCACAAACTCGGCGTTTTTCAGCGCCGGTATCATCGAGAAAACGCGCTTCTGCTCGCCGAAAACCAGGTGCGTCTGGAAGCCGACGATGTTATAAAGGCTGCCCTCGCGGTTATCCTTGCGGAGCTGAACGACGGCGTAAGGCTCGCGCCCGGTCTTCGGGTCAACGAGGCCGACGGGCTTGAGCGGCCCGTAGCGCAGCGTATCGACGCCGCGCCTCGCCATTACCTCCACGGGCATGCAGCCCTCGAAAACTCCGCCGTCGTCAAAGCCGTGAACCTCCGCCTGACGCGCCGCGCAAAGCTCCTTCCAGAAGGCGGCGTACTCCTCCTCCGTCATGGGGCAGTTTACATAATCCGGCGTACCCTTATCGTAGCGCGAGGCAAAGTAGGCGCTGTCCATATCTATGCTCTCAAAGGTGACGATGGGGGCGGCGGCGTCGTAAAAGTTCATGTAGGCCTTCTCCGGCGGGAAAAGGGAACGTATCGTATCGCTGAGCGCCTCGCTCGTGAGCGGCCCCGTGGCGATGATGACGCGCCCGGCGGGGATCTCGGTAACCTCGCCCTCGACGACTTCGACGAGCTCGCTCGTTCTTATGCGCTCGGTGATGGTTTTTGCAAAGCCCACGCGGTCGACCGCCAGGGCGCTTCCGGCCTCGACGCGGTTGGCGTCGGCGCTTTCCATGATAACGGAGCCGATGCGGCGCATTTCCTCTTTGAGGAGGCCGACGGCGTTCGTAAGCTCGTCGCTTCTGAGGGAATTGGAGCAGACGAGCTCGGCAAAATCGTCCGAAACGTGGGCGGGAGTGCGCTTGTGGGGCTTCATCTCCATGAGGCGGACGGGAACGCCGCGCTTAATGAGCTGCCAGGTCGCCTCGCAGCCGGCGAGCCCCGCGCCGATAACGGTTACTTTCTCCATCAGGCTTCTCCCTCCGCCGTTTTGGTCTTTTTGGCGGCGGTTTTCTTCGCCGCGGGTTTTTTCGCGGCAGTCTTTGCCGTAGTCTTTGCCGTAGTCTTTGCCGCAGTCTTTGCCGCAGTCTTTGCCGCAGTCTTCTTCGCGGCGGGCTTTGCTTCGGCGTTCTCCGCCGGCGCTTCCGCGTCGGGGCCCGGGGCGGCAGCCTTTTTCACGTAGCCGCGCTTATCCTCGGGCAGGAAGTTCGGGCAGTTTTCGTTTATGCAGAAGGGCTTTTTGAAGCCGCGCCCGGACTTTTTAAAGAGCGTATGCCCGCACTCGGGGCAGTTGTCCTTCACAGGAACGTCCCATGTCATGAAGCCGCATTCCGCGCCGCGCTCGCAGGCATAGTAGGCGTAGCCCTTCTTCGAGGTGCGCTTGAGGATGCGCGAGCCGCACTTCGGGCACTGGCCCGGCATCTCTACGACTATGGGCTTGGTATTGGTGCACTCCGGGTAACCGGGGCAGGCGAGGAAACGCCCGAAGCGCCCGGTTTTAACGACCATGTGGCGCCCGCATTTCTCGCATATTTCGTCCGTGACCTCGTCCGGAATCTTTATCCTCACGCCGTCGAGCGCCGCCTCAGCCTCGTGCATGGACTTATCGAAGCCGACGTAGAAATCGGCAAGGACGCTCTTCCAGTCCTTTTCTCCGTTCTCCACGCTGTCGAGCGTCGCCTCCATCTTCGCGGTAAAGGCGACGTCTACGATGTCGTTGAAGCGTTCGAGCATGAATTTAGTCACGGTCTCGCCCAGCATCGTCGGCTTGAGGACCTTGCCCTCCTTCACGACGTATTCCCTGTCGAGGATCGTGGACATCGTGGGCGCGTAGGTGCTGGGACGGCCTATGCCCTTCTCCTCCATCGCGCGGATAAGCGTATCCTCGGTGTAGCGCGCGGGCGGCTGGGTGTATTTCTGCTCGGTGACGACGTTTTTAAGCGAGACCTCCTCGCCCTCCTTAAGCTCCGGCAGCGGGCGCTGCTTGAGCTCGGTATCGTCGTCGCCGGTATCATAAATTTTGGTGAAGCCGGGGAACTTGACGGAGGAATGCGTCGCGCGGAAAAGCCAGCCGGCGGAAACGGAATCTATGGAAACGCTGTCGTAGACTACGTTTGCCATCTGGCTTGCCATGAAGCGGTTCCAGATAAGCTTATAAAGCCTGTGCTGCTCGGCGGTAAGGTCCTTCCTTATGCGCTCGGGCGTGAGCTCCACATCGCTCGGGCGGATGGCCTCGTGCGCGTCCTGCGCGTCCTTTTTCGTCTTGAAAAAGCGCGTAGTCTCCGGGTAATAGGCCGCGCCGTAGTTATTTACGATAAAATTCTTCGCGGCGGCCTGCGCTTCGCGCGAAACGCGCAGCGAATCGGTACGCATATAGGTGATGAGACCTACGGTGCCGACGCCGGCGATCTCGACGCCCTCATAAAGCTGCTGCGCTACGCTCATCGTGCGGCGCGGCGTCATGTTCAGCTTGCGCGAGGCCTCCTGCTGGAGCGTGGAGGTTATGAAGGGCGCGGAGGGGCTGCGCTGCCTGTCGGTGCGCTTCACGGCGGCGATGGTGAAGGGCGAGGAACGGATCTCCGCCTCGGCAGCCTTCGTCTCCGCCTCGTTTTTAAGCTCGCACTTCTTGCCGTTTTTCCCGTAAAAATGCGCCGTGAACTCGCCGCCGTCGGCGCAGGCGAGGACGACGTCCATGAGCCAGTATTCCTCCGGGACGAAGGCGCGGATCTCGTTTTCGCGGTCAACCACCATGCGCGTCGCGACGGACTGGACCCTGCCTGCGGAAAGGCCGCGGCGCAGCTTCGTCCAGAGCAGGGGGCTGAGCTGATAGCCCACGATGCGGTCGAGGATCCGGCGCGCCTGCTGCGCGTCCACGAGGTTCATGTCGATGGCGCGGGGCTTCGTGATGCTCTCGGTTACCACGCGCTTTGTTATCTCGTTGAAGGTGACGCGCAGGGTCTTGTCGTCGGGAAGCTCCAGAAGCTCCTTCAGATGCCAGGAAATAGCCTCTCCCTCGCGGTCCGGGTCGGTCGCGAGATAGATGACGCTGGCCTTCTTGGCTGCGCTTTTCAGCTCCGCTATTTTATCCTCGCGGCCCTTGATGGGCTGATAATCCGGGACGAAGCCCGCCTCGATGTCAACGCCCATCTTGCTCTTCGGAAGGTCGCGCAGATGGCCCATCGAGGCCGTTACCTTATAATCTCCGCCGAGATATTTTTCTATGGTTTTCGCCTTTGCCGGAGACTCGACTATCACCAGCGCGGTGTTGGATTTTGCCATTTTACCCGCTCCTATGTTTTTGGGTAAACGCCGGGCAAAGCTCAGTATTCCGGTCTGTTCGGCGTTTACCGGTTAAATTTTAATCGTCAATTATCTTCAGCCCGCTCCCGCCCGCGCTGACGAGCCCTTCAAGCTCAAGAAAGGTTATCGCGGAAAGGACCTCCTGCGCGGGAAGCTTAGTCCGTTCGATAAGCTCATCCGTCTCGGAAGCGCCCGCTGCGACGGCGCTTAAAACAGCCGCCTGCTCGGGCGAAAGGGCGAGCTCTTCTTTTAGGTCAATATATTCCATGCTCTTTTGCTTGTCAACTGCTTTTTTGCCGCTCTGCCTGTCCGCCCTGCCGGAAACCAGCTCCGCCGCGCGCAGGACGGCGGCTATCGGGGAACGGTTTTTCTTCTCGCGTTTTTCAAGCTTTTCCGGGAAACGCCAGCGGTAAGAGCTGAGAGCGTCCCAGCCGCTCGTTATGAGCGCCGCTCCGTCTTTAATGAGGGCGTTGGAGCCCACAAAGCCCGGCGCGTCTATGTTTCCGGGGACGACGAAAACGTCGCGCCCCTGCTCGACGGCACGCGCCGCCGTAATGAGCGAGCCGCTTTTCTCCGGCGCCTCCACCACCACGACGCCCAGGCTGAGTCCGCTTATTATGCGGTTCCTCGCCGGGAAGCTTCCCCGGCTGCCGCGCGTTCCGGGCGGGTATTCGCTGATGAGCGCTCCGCGTTTGGCGACCTCGCTTTGCAGCTCGGTGTTCCACGCGGGGAAAACGACGTCTATCCCCGTTCCGAGGACGCCTATCGGCGTGCCGCCCTCTCTGAGCGCGGCCTTCACGGCGGCGGAGTCTATCCCCTCCGCGAGTCCGGAAACCACCGTCGCCCCGCAGCGGGTCATGTCCCGCGCTATGCGCTCGGCGCAGCCGATTCCGTAGGGCGAAGCGCGCCTCGTGCCGACGATGGCAAGGCAGGGCTCGTCATCCACCGAGGGGAGCTTGCCCCGCACATATATGACGAGCGGCGCGTCGTAAATATTCCGCAGGCGTTCGGGGTATGCCGCGTCCTGAATACTCAGGACCTCCACCCCGAGCTGCGCGCATTTGGCCTCTATATTTTCGGCGGCGGAAAGGTCTTTATTCATAAGCGCCGCAACCTCCGCGTCCGTCGCGCCCGGGGTAAGGGAAATTTCCTCCTTTGCGGCGAAATACAGCTTTTTGACCGAGCCGAATTGACGGACGTATTTCCCCGCCGAAAGGTTCCCGAGCTTTTTAAGCTGTGACAGCCAGAGCCAGTATTTTACTTCACTCATATAATAAACAACCTCAGCCTCTTCTGAACATTTCCCAGAGGATTATCGCAGCCGCGCCGCCCGCGTTGAGAGACTCGCACTGCTCGTTCATCGGGATTATCACGCGCTTTGCCGAGGCCGCCAAAAGCTCCGCGCTGAGCCCTTTTCCTTCGTTGCCCACGGCGAAAACGAGCCTTTCCGGGAACCAGGTCTCGCGTATGTCCGCCGCCGTTTTGTCGAGCGCCGCGGCGTAAATCGGCGCAGAGGCGGCCTTCGCCGCGCTAATAAGCTCCGCCGTCGTCATCTCGGCGATATTCTGGCGGAACACCGCGCCCATCGAGGCGCGCACGGCCTTGGGGCCGAAGGGGTCGGCGCAGTCGCCGGCAAGGACAACGCCCCGGCAGCCCATGGCGTTGGCCGTCCGCAGGATGGTCCCCACGTTGCCGGGGTCCTGCATGTTTTCGATGGCGAGGAGCTTTCCCTCGCCCACGCGCGCCCTCAGCGCGGGGAAACGGCAGGAAAAGACGATTTCCGGCGCGCTTTTCATCGGCGAAACAGTCTCTATTATATCCGCCGGGACCTTCGCCGCGCGGACACCCTCGGGAATTTCCGGCGCGCCGCCGCAGAAGAGGACGGCTGTTATCTCCGCGCCCCATTTGAGCGCCTCGGCGTAAAGCTTGTCCCCCTGGCAGAAGAACTCTCCCGCCTCGCGCCGGGCGCTCCTGTCCGCGGCAAGCCGCTTCATGTGCGTGACAAGGGGGTTTTTCCTGCTCGTAATCTCTTCCATATCTTACTGCGCCTCGATTATCGCGTCCAGCGCACGCAGAGCGGCCTGCGTCCACTCGGCCTTGCCCTTGCCCACGGTGGTCCAGTCGCAAATGCAGGCGTAAACCGGCGCTTCCTCGCTGCCCGTCAGCTCCGCCAGCCGCGCGATGGCAGGGGAATAGGAGATGTCCGTGCGGTAGGGGTGCGCGCCGTCCGGCGCAAAGCCGTAGTTTTCCACGCTGTCGAAGAAATCGTGCTCGCCGTAGATACGGGAATAGTAGTCGCTGAGAAGGCAGAGCGCGAATTCCGGCTGGCTCAGCCAGAGCTGGATGTTTGCCCCGTCCACGCGCAGGTTAACGTGAACCTCGCCGTCGCCGTTCAGGTCGCCCACCGCGGCGGCGATAATGTCCTCAAGCTCCTGCGTTTGTGCGTAGCCGATCTCGGCGTTCGTGCCGATAAGGACGCTGAAATCGAAATCCGGCTCCTTCATGCCCTCCGCCGTGATGTAAACGGCGACGGCGGCGGCGATTATCAGGGCAAGGGCCAGCTTGCCGTAATGATAAAGAAAAACGCTTTTGAACCAATAGCCGAAGCCCTTTTCGCGGATGACCTTTTTCATGCCTTCGCGAATTTCCCTGCCCATCTCGCTCATCGGCTCCGCCTCCTTTGTGATACATTGACGCCCGTAATGCGGCGATACATTATAATATACATTAGAACATTATTACACAGTTTTGTTCCTTTTGCAAGACCGGCTTTTGCGGAAATTGCCAAAACCCGGAAAAGCAAAAACCGCCACCGGGCAGGGTGACGGTTTGTGAGGGTTGTAAATTGGGGCGCGTTGGTTTTGGCGCAGTCCTGTAGGGAGCGTCGTCCCCGACGCTCCGCATGTATTCGCTGCGATTGACGCGGCAATGTTATAGTATTTGTCGGCAGCAGTGTGCGCCCTTCGCTCTTCTCTGAGCTTAGCCCCGCGCGAGCTTTGCCAGCGCCGCGCGCAGAAGCTCGTAGGTTCTCGCGGCGGAGGCGATGTTCAGGCGCTCGCGCACGGAATGCACCTCGCGCAGCTCGGGGCCGAGGGAAACGGCGTCGAGCCCCGGCAGCTTTTCGGCAAAAACGCCGCACTCAAGCCCCGCGTGTATCGCCTCTATCTTCGGCTCGGAGCCGTACTGCTCGCGGTACGCCGCGACGAGCGCGTCGCGCAGCGGAGAAACCCTGCGATAGCGCCAGCCGGGGTAGTCCGCGCGCGCCGTCACTTCGCCGCCCGCAAGAACCGTCACCGCGCGTAGCTTTTCGAGCAGCGCGGTTTTCTGCGTTTCGACGCAGGAGCGCAGCGCAAAGCCCAGCTCAAGCCCCGCGTCCGTCAGCTTCGCCACGCCGAGGTTCAGCGAGGTCTGCACAAGGCCGGGGAATTCGCCGCTCATCGCCATGACTCCCTGCGGCAGCGCGCGCAGCGCAAAAATGGCGCGCTTCGTGCTTTCTTCATCCAAGGCCCGCGCAGCCTCCGCGCGCTCCAGGCTCAGGCAAACGCCCGCGTCGGAAGCCGCGTACTCGTTTTTAAGCGCCGCGTCGAGACCCTGCACGAACGCGGCGAGTGCTGCGGTCTCGCCCTTTGGGGTTGCGACGACGGCGCGGCAATCCCGGCAGATGACGTTATCGAATTCGCCGCCCGCGAGAGACGCAAGACGCAGCGAGGGCACGGCTTCCAGCGCGCCGAAGAGGACGCGCCCCATGAGCGCGTTGGCGCTGGCTCTGCCCATGTTTATCTCCGTGCCGGAATGTCCGCCGAGCAGCCCGGAAACGGTGACGCAAAAAACCTCGTCTTCCGCGCCCAGCGGCGCGAAAACGCCGGGAACGCGGCAGTCGGCGCGGAGGCCTCCGGCGCAGGACACCGTGAAAACGCCCTCATCCTCGGAATCGAGGTTAATGAGCCGCCGCGCGGCAATATCCGAGCAGTCGAGCGCGAAGGCGCCGTCCATGCCCGTTTCCTCGTCGGAGGTGAGGACGGCGGTAAGCTCCGGGTGCGGGAAGGAATCGTCCGCGAGCGCGGCGAAAATCATGGCCGCGCCTATGGCGTTGTCGCCGCCGAGCGAGGTTCCCTCCGCCCATATCCACTCCCCGTCGCAGGCAAGGCGCGGCGGCTCGTGCGCCATGTCGATGTCGCAGCCCTCGCTTTTGGCGCAGACCATGTCCAGATGCCCCTGCAAGATAAGTCCCGGCGCGGCCTCGCAGCCGGGGGACGCGGCCTTGCGGATAACGACGTTGTTCGCCCCGTCGCGGCGGCAGCCGAGCCCCAGCTCCCGCGCCATGTCGAGGCAGAGCGCGCTGATAGCGTCCGTGTTCCCGCTCCCGTGCGGAACGCCGCTCAGCCGCTCGAAATATTCAAAAAGCTTCGCCGGTTCAAGCCCGGACAAAATGCCCTTATTCATTGAAACCATCCCTTTCGGCTTATATAATAGCCTCTTTTGCCTCCATTTTACAATAAGGAATTAAAAAAAGGCGAAGATTTATCTCTTTTGCTCATTGACTTTAAGGCGCTAATGCGTTAGACTAACGCAAATAGCAAAAAGACCCTGTGAACCAGCCGGAATTCCCCGCGTGGGCAAGACCGGCTCGTGGAGGGGACTCTGGAGAAGCTCACATCCCGCTTTTCGGCGGCTTGGTGGGTGCCGAAGGTGCAAGGCGGTTTTCCGTCGAATCTCTCAGGCAAAAGGACGGAGCGGCATAATGCCATTCGGCGCGAGCCGAGCGTTTTTCCGGGGTTGTCATATATTGGCAGCTCCTTTTTGTTTTTTGCGGACACAATATTTATATATACCATAGGAGGACGATGAAGATGATAGAAGAAAGCATGCGTTATATAAGCGCCTACGACCCCGAGATCGCGAAGGTTCTGGAGCTGGAGCTCAAGCGCCAGCGCTCGAATATCGAGCTTATCGCGTCGGAAAACCTCGTCAGCCAGGAGGTCATGGCCGTGATGGGCTCCGTGCTCACGAACAAGTACGCCGAGGGCTACCCCGGACGCCGCTTCTACGGCGGCTGCGAGTACGTCGATATGGCGGAGAACATCTGCATTGAGCGCGCCAAGATAATATTCGACGCGCATTACGCAAACGTGCAGGCGCACAGCGGCTCGCAGGCAAACTACGCCGTATATCTCGCCCTCTGCAAGCCGGGCGACACCGTCATGGGCATGGCGCTCGACCAGGGCGGCCACCTCACCCACGGCAGCCGCGCCAATTTCTCCGGCAAGAACTACAACATCGTCTCCTACGGTCTCGACCCGAAGACCGGCTACATCGATTACGACCAGGTGCGCGAGCTTGCGCGCCAGCATCACCCGAAGATGATAGTCTGCGGCGCTTCCGCCTATCCCCGCGTCATAGATTATAAGATTTTCAGCGAGATAGCGCAGGAGGTCGGCGCATACCTCATGGTGGACATGGCGCACATCGCCGGTCTCGTCGCCGCCGGGGAGCATCCCTCGCCCATCCCCTATGCCGACGTTGTCACCACCACGACGCACAAGACCATGCGCGGCCCCAGAGGCGGCATCATCCTCACGAATAACGCCGACATCGCCAAGAAGATAAACAGCGCCATCTTCCCCGGCACGCAGGGCGGCCCGCTCATGCACATCATCGCGGCCAAGGCCGTCGCCCTCGGCGAGGCGCTTCGCCCCGAGTTCAAGACCTACCAGCACCAGATAGTCGCAAACGCCGCGGCTCTCGCCAAGTCCCTGCAGGACGGCGGGCTCAAGCTCGTTTCCGGCGGCACGGACAACCATCTCATGCTCGTAGACCTCAAGGACCTCGATATAAGCGGCAAGGAGCTTGAAACGAGGCTCGATTCCGTCCGCATCACGGCCAACAAGAACGCCGTCCCGGAGGACCCGCGCGGCCCGCAGGAAACGAGCGGTATGCGTCTCGGAACCCCCGCCGCCACCACGCGCGGCTTCAAGGAGAAGGAAATGAAGGAGATAGGCGAGCTCATCTGCCGCGCCACGCTCGACTTCAACGCCTCCCGCGAGGCCGTCCTGAGCAGGGTAAACGAGCTCTGCGCCGCCTTCCCGATTTACGAGGACTGACTGAGGGGTACCCGCCGCAGCGCCTTCGCTCCCCTCTCAGGGGAGCTGGCGAGGGTGAAGCCCGAGACTGAGAGGTCAACATTATAATTAAAGGGGCTGTCTCACTAAGAAAACCCCAAAATAATGAAAAATGACGGCAGCCGGCTCTATGAAAGAGTCGGCTGTCGGCGTATAATTGGTTTGTGAATTACAATTCAACGCAGGCAGATTATACCGCATATGAGCCGGGATATCAACTAAAACTGCCTATGGAAACAGAAATTTTTATACCGAAGGATTCGCCGGTGAGATTACTGAACGCAGTCGTTGAAAGGATGGATCTAAGAAATATCATGCGTTCCTACTCCCGCATAGGGAGAATCGAGTATCCGCCGAGGATCCTGCTGAAGATACTGCTGTATGCCTATATGCGGCGTATCTACAGCTCCCGTGAGATCGAACGAGCGTGCAGGGAGAACGTCTGCTTCATGTACCTGCTGGAAGGCTATCCGCCGCCGGATCACAATACCATATGCCGGTTTCGCTCAAAGTATCTGGTGGGACACGAGCAAGACCTGCTGGAGCAAATGACGCGGCTGCTGGTTTCATGGGGATTCGTAAGCATGGCGTCGGTATTTATCGACGGGACAAAGATCGAGGCAAACGCCAACCGTTATAGCTTCGTGTGGAGGAAAAGCACCGAAAAAGCCAGGGCAAAGCTGTTAACAAAGATCGTGTCGGAGCTTCCCGGCATCGTGGTATCCAGCGGGATAAAATGGCATATACCCGAAATCGTTGAGATACGGCATTTGAAGAAGCTGCGGAAAAAGCTGTGCGAAAAGCGCGAGACCGAGGGCGTCGTGCTTGTACGTGGCAAGGGCCATCATAAGACTGCACTGCAAAAAGCGTTGGAGAAGGTTTCGGAATGGCTCGGCAAGCTGAAGCAGTACGCAAGGGATCTGCATATCTGCGGAGATCGAAACAGCTATTGCAAGACAGATCACGACGCGACGTTCATGCACATGAAGGAAGACCATATGCGCAACGGGCAGCTGAAACCGGGATATAACGTGAATGTGGCATCCTCGGAGGAGTTTATCATTGGGAACTACATCAGCGCGGATCGGAATGATGTACATACGCTCATTCCGTTTATGGGGCGTCTCGGGGGATATCAGATCAAGAACGTCGTGGTGGATTCCGGGTATGAGAGCGAAGAAAACTACTGCTATTTTGAATTGCTGCCCGAAACGAGTCTGTATGTAAAGCCGGCGAACCACGAGCAAAGGAAAACACGGAAATACAGGACCGATATCAGCCGTCGCGAGAACATGACCTATGATGCGAAGACGGATAGCTATACCTGCGCAGGCGGAAAACAACTCACTTTCGACTATGACAAGAAAGCCAGGTCAAAGAATGGTTTTGAACTCACCACTTCCGTATACAGCTGCAAGGCGTGCGCGGGCTGCCCTCTGAAGGAGAAGTGCATCCGTGCCGGTGGGAGCAAAAAGCCGATGGAAGAGCGGAACAAGGTGCTCTATGTCTCCAAGCGTTTTGCGTCCCAGCGAGAAGCGATGGAAGAAAAGATTAACAGCGAGCAAGGAAAGCTCCTGCGCGTCAATCGGAGCATTCAGGCAGAGGGCATCTTTGCCATGATAAAAGAGGATATGAACTTCCGCCGTTTTCTGCTCAGAGGTGCGGTAAAGGTGGAAGTGGAATGGACGCTTCTCAGCCTGGCGTACAACATTCTCAAGCTGCATCATAAACTCCAAACAAACCGCTTGGGAACCGGACTTGTGATTCCAAAGGGATTTCCCGCGGGATTGTAGCCGAAAAAACAAAATAATCCACAATTCAGAGGGCGCCGGTGTGGTACTCTCAGAGAATGTTACACTTTTTTGCTGTTTTCTCCCACAGTTTTCCACATTCCTCGGCTATAGAAAGAGGCGTTGCCTCAATTCGGCTTGCTTAGCCGTTTCGAGACAACGCCTTATTTTTTGTTCCGTCGGGCTTCGCCCAACCGAAGCTTTTACAACGCAACTTGTAAGGCTATATAAGGGCCGTTTTTTTGTTGTTTTGGCATTTGTGGCAACTATTTCAGCGTGTTCATCTTTATTTATATATCGAAACCACAGAGCATAATTTTCTTTTTTCTTCCGGGAAATCATCTGATTCTCGGACGATTTGCCTTTCTAATTTTCCCCCCCAAAAATGTCTGACCCCTTAGTGACCCACAAGTATTAAATAAATAAAAGCACCCCTTGGATAGAACAGCAGGATTCT
>JAEEUX010000136.1 GCA_016290695.1 Oscillospiraceae bacterium | reverse complement strand
GATGGTGGCAAGAGCCTCGCCCTCAACGTCCTCAGCGATGATAAGAAGGGCCTTGCCCATCTTGACGACCTGCTCGAGAATGGGCAGGATCTCCTGAATATTGGTGATCTTCTTGTCGGTGATAAGGATAAGGGGATTGTCGAGAACGGACTCCATCTTGTCCGTGTCGGTGACCATGTAGGGGGTGATGTAGCCGCGGTCAAACTGCATGCCTTCGACTATCTCGCTGTAAGTCTCTGCGGTCTTGGATTCCTCGACGGTGATGACGCCGTTCTGAGAAACCTTGTCCATAGCCTCGGCAATGAGCTTGCCGATGACCTCGTCGCCGGAGGAAACGGTGCCGACGCGGGCGATGTCCTCGGTGCCGCTGACGGGCTGGGCAGTATCCTTAATGGAGGCTACGGCGATATCGACGGCCTTCTGAATGCCGCGCTTCATGACCATGGGGTTGGAGCCGGCGGCTACGTTCTTGAGGCCTTCCTTGATGATCGCCTGAGCGAGAACGGTAGCGGTGGTGGTACCGTCGCCGGCAACGTCGTTAGTCTTGCTGGCGGCTTCCTTGACGAGCTGAGCGCCCATGTTTTCAAACGGGTCTGCAAGCTCGATTTCCTTGGCGATGGTAACGCCGTCGTTAGTGATGAGGGGAGAACCGTACTTCTTGTCGAGAACGACGTTGCAGCCCTTGGGACCCATGGTGATTTTAACGGTGTCGGCCAGAGCGTTTACACCACGCTCGAGAGCACGGCGGGCTTCTTCGTTATAAATAAGCATTTTTGCCATGATGATTTACCTCCAAATTACTCTACTATTGCGAGAATATCCTGCTGACGGACTATCGTAAGCTCGACTCCGTCTATCTTGACCTGGGTGCCGGTGTACTTGCCGGTAATGACCTTGTCGCCGGGCTCGACGGTCATCTCTATCTCGTTGCCGTCTACGAAACCGCCGGGGCCTACCGCGACGACCTCGAAAATCTGAGGCTTTTCCTGCGCGGCGCTGGTGAGGATGATGCCGCCCTTGGTAACCTCTTCTGCTTCGACCTGTTTAAGGATGACTCTGTCGGCCAAAGGATTGAGCTTCATAAAAAATTACCTCCTAAAAATCCGGAATTTGCTGCGCCCGAAAAACGCGGCGCTTTTCCGTTATGGCTGAGCCGCACTTTCGCTTGAGCCCGCCTGTTTGATGAAATTGATTACAGTGTCTTTTTTTCTTCTTAGCACTCAATACCTCTGAGTGCTAACAGCATTATAATAATCCAAGTATAGCCAATATGCAAGCCTAATTTGAAAAAAAAACAAAGAAAATTTCAACCGCAGTCCCGAATAATCATCCAAAACATACAAAATGCTTTGAAATGCTCGCTCTTTCGGCGCTTTTCTCGATTTTTCATGAGCGCGAGGAGAAATATTCCGCGCCCTCGGGAACGATAAGACGGAGCCCGCCGGGGACGATGCGGAAGGAAGAGGCCGCTGTCATAACGCATTCGCCGTCCACATTGACGGGGATGGTTTCGGGGCTTTGAAACTCGGCCTCGCGGCAGCGGAAATGGCGGATAACTTCGGTCATCTCGGCATATCTGCCCTTGGCGTACTTGCCGACGAGCGCGAGGAAACGCGCGCGGCTGACCTTGCTGACCGCCAAAAGGTCGATGAAGCCGTCGTCCGGCACGGCGTCCGGCACGGGATTGAAGCCGCCGCCGTAATACTGCCCGTTGCAGGCGCAGACGAGGGCAAATTCGCCGTCCAGCGTTTCGCCGTTCACGGTAAGGCGCAGGGGCTTGTTTATGCCTTTTATGAGGTTTACGACGAGGGAGACTATGTAGGCAAAGCCGCCGGAAATAAAGCCCTTGGTGTACTTGTGAACGTCCGTGCCCACACGCGCGTCAAAGCCGAGGGAGGCGATGTTGGCGCAATAGCGCCCGGCGACGCTTATGATGTCAATATTGCGGACGGAGCCGTTTATAAGCGCCGGGAGGCTCGAAAACAGGGGCGCGTCATTTCCGAACATGCGGACAAAGTCGTTGCCCGAGCCGCAGGCAAAGCAGCTTACGGCGGCGTTTTCAAAGCTCGCCGCGCCGTTTACGCATTCGTTGAAGGTCCCGTCGCCGCCGCAGGCGTAAACACGCAGCTCCTCGCCGGAGCTCGCTTCGGTTTTTACCTTGTTCTCCGCGTCGAGCGGACCCTTCGTCGCGTATATCTCATAGTCGCCGCGGCCGGACATTAGGGAGTGTATTTCCGCCGTGAGCCTCGTGAGATTATCTCCCTTTCCGGCGACGGGGTTTATCACAAAAAGGTTTTTCATATTACTTTTTACCTTTATACATATATAGCTGGCACTGGATCATGCCGTTATAGACCTTGCGGCGTTTGTCGGCGCTTTTGCCGAAGCAGCGCTCAAAATCAAGGTCGGAGGTGAGAAGATATAAGCTCCATGAATCGAGCCTGCGGTAGATTTTGCCGAGCGCGCGGTAAATATCCTCGGCCTGCTTTACGTCGAGAAGTCTTTCACCGTAGGGAGGATTGGCCATGATTATGCCCGGCCCCTCTGCGGGCGGCGTGAAGCTCAGCGCGTCGGCACAAGAGAAACGGATGTATTCCTCAACCCCGGCGCGGCGGGCGTTTTCGCGGGCTATCTCTATGCAGGCAGGGTCTATGTCCGAGGCAAAAATGCGGTAATCTCCGCGGTATTCCGCGCTCCGCGCCGCCTCTCTCGCGTCGCGCCACAGCTCGCGCGGGATTGTCCGCCATTCCTCGGCGGCGAAGCGGCGGCTTATGCCCGGGGCGCGCCCGAGGGCCGCGAGCGCGGCTTCGATGGCTATCGTTCCGGAGCCGCAGAAGGGGTCGCAGAAAACGTCGCGCCCCTTGAAGCGGGAAAGCTTCACCATCGCGGCGGCGAGCGTTTCACGCAGGGGAGCGAGGTTCGCGTTCGGGCGGTAGCCTCGCTTGTGGAGCGCAGGGCCGGTGGTGTCGAGGTAAAGGGAAGCGGTGTCGTTTAATATGGAGAAGCGGATTTGGTATTTTGCGCCCGTTTCGGGAAATTCCGAGATGCCGTATTTAGCCGAAAGGCGCTTTACGACGGCCTTTTTGATGATGCTCTGGCAGCTCGGGATGGAGTGGAGCGCGCTGCCGAGTGAGCTTCCCTTTACGGGGAAGCTCCCGTTTTTGTCGATAAAATTCTCCCACGGCAACGCGGCGACGCCCTCAAACAGCGCGTCAAAATCCGGCGCGCGGAATTCGCCCATGAGTATCTGGACGCGCTCGCCCGTGCGGAGCCAGAGATTAGCCTTAATAAGCTCCGACGCGCCGCCTTCAAAGAGAACGCGGCCCGTTTCGGCCTTTACGCCGGACATGCCCATATATTTAAGCTCGTCGGCCGCGAGACCTTCAAGACCGAAGAGACAGGGAACTGCAAAAATCATTTCGTAACCTCCGCAAGATATGCGTGCCAGTCGTCAACGTGGTAATGCTCAAGAACAGTGAAGCCGGCGCGTTCAAGCGCGGCGGAAACCTCGTCCTCGCGTCCGTCGATGATGCCGGAGCAGATGAATTTTCCGTCCTGCTTTACCCATTTTGCCGCGTCCGGCGCAAGGGAAATGACGACGTCCGCGACGATGTTGGCGAGAACAATGTCGTATTGCCGGGCGGAAAGCTTTTTGCGGAGGGAAAGGTCGCGCGTCGCGTCCCCGGCGTAGACTGTGTATTTGTCCGCGCCGATGCCGTTGAGCGCGGCGTTCGTCATGGCGGTGTCCGGGGCCTTGGCGTCTATGTCGCAGCCGACGGCGAGCCCTGCGCCGAGACAGAGCGCGGCTATGGAGAGAATTCCGCTGCCGCAGCCGAGGTCAAGCACTGCCTCCGCCTCGGGGGCAAAGCGCTCAAGCGCTTCGAGGCACATGCGCGTAGTCGGGTGCGAGCCCGTGCCGAAAATAAGGCCGGGGTTGAGCTTGAGCACGCTCCGCCCGCCCGCTTCCGGCGTTTCCTCCCATTCGGGGACTATGAGCAGCTTTTGGCCGACCTCAATGGGCTTATAGTACTGCTTCCAGTTGTTTTCCCAGTCCTCGTCCTTAACGCGGTTGACGACGGGGAAGTAGCCCATCGGTTCGAGCGAGGCGGAAATCTCGGCGAGCTGCGCCGCGCCCTCGTCGTCCGCCGAAAGGTAGAATTTAATAAGGCTCCTGCCCTCCATCTTCCGGCTGAGCTCTTCGTCCACATAATCCCAATACTGCTGATTATCCTCCATGAAGCGCTCAAAATCCTCGCCGTCCTCGATAACGAGCCCGGTCACGCCGAGATTGTCGAGCAGGTCTGCAAGCGCCTCCGTCCCGTCGTATGCTTCTATGCTTATTTCCAGCCATTCCATAGCCATTTCCTCCGTGTGTGTCGTTTTATACCGTAAAGTTTACTATACCATAACCCAATCGGATTGGCAATTCAAAAAAACGCCCCGATGAGCGGGGCGTTTTAAAGCGGTTTTGCGAAATGCTATACTGTCTTTTTGCTTTTTCTTGTTATATGCAGCACTATTCCAAGCGCGAGCCCGACTGCGGCGGGGCATATCCAGCCGAGACCGAGGGAATAGAGCGGGAGGTACTTTGCTGCCGCATCAGTGACGACGCCGAGGGAGAGCGCGTCCTTTACGCCCTGCGGCAGCGCGGCGATAAGGTCGAATATCGCGGCAAAGAGCGTGAAGGCCGTTACGGAAACGTAGACCGCGCGGTCATAGCCGAAGAATCTGCCGAAAAGGGAAAGCAGTATCAGCGTGATTGCGAGCGGATAGAGGAACATCAGCACAGGGATGGCGTACTCGATTATCGCCGTGAGGCCGACGTTTGCTATAAGGAAGGAGAAAACGCTGAAAAGGATGGCCCAAAAGCGGTAACCGGGGCTGCGGGGGAACATTTCAGTGAAGCTTTTCGCGCAGCTCGTCACGAGGCCGATAGCGGTTTTGAGGCAGGCGAAGGCGACGGTAACTGTGAGGATGACCGTTCCGCCGCGCCCGAAATAGTGCGAGGAAATGTCCGCGAGGGCGATGCCGCCGTTTTCGCTTATCTCAAAAAGACCGCGGCTCTGCACGCCGACGACGGTGACGGCGATGTAGATGACCGCCATTATCGCGCAGGTGAATACGCCGGAGCGGATGGTGCTCGCCGCGACTGCGCCCGGCTCGTTTACGCCGAGCGAGCGTATTACGTTTACCACAACTATGCCGAAGGCGAGGCCCGCCAGCGCGTCCATGGTGTTGTAGCCCTCAAGGAAGCCGCGGAAGAACGCGCCGGACTGGTAGCTCGCGTCAGGCGTTACGGAAGAGACCGGGGCGAGCGGGCTTATGAGCGCGCGCAGGACGAGAACGGCGAGGAACACAAGAAAGACGGGGTTGAGCACCTTGCCTATCCATGTGAGTATGCCGTTGGGCTTGAGCGAGAAAAAGAGCACGACGGCGAAGAATACAAATGTGAAAACTGCCAGCGGCAGCGCTCCTGCGGAGGGGAAAAGCGGCGCGAGACCCACGGCGAAGGGTACCGTCGCGCAGCGCGGGATGGCGAAAAACGGCCCTATGGTGAGGTACAGCGCGCAGGTGAAGAAATAGCTGTAAGCCTTGCCCGTTCTCGCGCTGAGCTGCTTTAAGCCGTCGCTGCGGCTTACGCCGAGCGCCGCGACGCCGAGCAGCGGCAGCCCCACGCCGGTTATGATGAAGCCGATTATCGCGGGCCAGACATTACTTCCGGCAAGCTGCCCCATGTGGACGGGGAAGATAAGGTTGCCCGCGCCGAAGAACATGCCGAAAAGCATGCTCGCAACGGTGACGGATTGCTTAAACGACAATTTTTCTTTCATGATTAGCCTCCGAAGAATAGGGCAACACCGCACGATTCCGGCACGAAAACTACGCGATGCTGCCCGAAAAAATAAAATTGCCTCCCGAAAAAAACGGAAGGCAATCTTTATGCTTTTAAATCAGTTAAGACCGAACTTCTTGTTGAACTTATCAACGCGACCGCTGGTATCGACCAGCTTCTGCTTGCCTGTAAAGAACGGATGACATTTGGAGCAAATCTCAACCTTGATGTCCTTCTTGGTGGAGCCGGTTTCGATGACTTCTCCGCATACGCACTTGATAGTGGTTTGCTGGTAATCGGGATGGATACCTTCCTTCATTGACTGTTCACCTCTTTCTTCACAAGCTTATCAATGGATTTTGCCATTAACAGCGAAAGTATTCTAACACATAACTTTTCAAAATGCAACAGTTTTTTTGAAGGAAAAGGCAAAATGAGCGCTTGAAAATATTTCCTTGCAAATTTAACCAAAAGTTAAAGGAAAAGAAATCAAAATTAACACCCTCTCAATTTGAAGAGTAACAATTCGGGTGTATTATTATATTGTAACGCAAAATGGCTGCGTAACGGTCATTTCTCACGTTCCGCTGGGTTATGCCCGCCCGTCACGCAGTAAAAACGAAAGAGGGATACGCGAAATGGCAGATTATCAGAAGTTAGTAGAAAACAAAAAATGGAAAAGACTTGCCCGCCTCGGCAGAAGCAAAAAGCTCGCCGTAGTAGACGAGGTCGCCGCAGCCTGCGGCACGGCAAAATCCGAGGAAGCGCACAACATTCTGGTCGACATTCTTTCCCGTCCGGAGAGAGAGGCACAGCTCGCCGCAGTCAAGGGCCTCGGAAGCCTCCGCCACGACATAGGCAGCCAGATCACCCGCCTTATTTGGCTCAAGGACCGCATCGACCAGTCCGACACAGAGCTTGCCGATACAATTGACAAGGCACTCAGCCAGCTTCACGAAGCCAAGGCAAGATAATTTTTGTACACAGCGTAGGGCCGCACCGGAAGGTGCGGCCTGATTTTTTGTTGGAGTTTGGCGCATGCTTGGGCGTGCATGAAGCATATTATTTTTGCAAAATCGGAGTGCCTGCATGCGGAACACCGGGGACGGCGTTCCCTACAGGGCAATAATCAACCATGTTACATTGTACAGGCGGTGGGGGCCATGCCGGGGGCAAGCCCCCGGCCCACAG
>JAEEUX010000135.1 GCA_016290695.1 Oscillospiraceae bacterium | reverse complement strand
CGGCTTTGAGCGTGGCGACAAAGTCGCCGCGCTTCACATGAGACCCGCTGCGCTGGGCTCTCATGTGAGATGCTCGCGCTCATCGCGTCGGCTCCGCTCTTCGGCTCCCGCCTCCTTGGTCGGCGCGAGAGGCAGGTGTTTTTGCCGAGGCAAAGCCCCGTCAAAAACAAAGATCTTGATTTTGTCTACATACTAAGCGCGTTCAGGCGCCGCGCTGCGCCTCTTCCGGCCACGAAAGACGCGCTATCGAGCCAAGCTCGTCTTGTCTGAGCGTTTCGTATGAGCAGCCGGAGGCGTTCAGCGCCTCAATCAGCTCGCTCGACTTGCAGGCGACATCCTGATGCAGCGACCATAAAAGCCCGTGGCCGAGCTCGGTCTTAAAGCTGCCGAAGGCGTTCATCGCCGTGGAATGATACTGGCTTTCGGGGATATACACAAGGTATTTCTCCCTGTCGAGCACCACGGCCTCGCCGCTTACCAAAAGATAAATTTCCTCCTTGTCTTTAATCCGTTCCAACAGCTCAGGCAGGGTAATCGCCATTTCTGACACATCCTTTCAAAGATTATCAAACGCTGAAAGATAACGAACCGCGCCGGAAGCCCGGCGACGAAAGAGAACTATTAAATAAATGTATGAACGCGGACTAAGCCGCAAGTATTTTTACGACGCCGTTAACAAGGTCGGCGGCAAGAAGCGTCCCCTCAACGGAAAACTCTTCCCCGAGAATGTCGACCATAACGACGCTGGCTCCGTCTATGCGGATGTTGGAGATGTTCTTGGCGAGGATGGTATCTTCGCCCCCGCGATTGACATACGCTGTGGCAAGGCACATTTTGAAAACGCCTCCTTTATTCGCTTACAAGCATCATGGCCTCGGAAAGCTCGGAGTTGCCCTGCTCGAAAAGGGCTACGGCGGCGCCGATGCGCTCGGCTGCTTCCTCCTTGCCCAGCTCGCGCAGCTTGCCCATAAGCTCCTCAAGCTCCTCAGCGTGATGCTGGTTGTGGTGGTACATAAAATCGAGAAGCGCGGCAGCCTCCTTTAAGCTCCCGCTCTCACTGTGGCTGTGGTCATGGCCCTCTCCATGCTCATGAGAATGCTCATGCGTATGCGTTACGCCGCCGTGAGTATGCTCGTGGCTGTGGACGTGCTCGTGTCCGTGTTCTCCGTCGTGCATTGTTAACACTTCCCTTCACATTGCCGCACTTATCACATGTTACTACGTTATTATATATAAAAAAATGTGTTTTATCAACTGTGATTTAGACCAAATTACCCGCGCTGAGATGTGTTAGATTTAAGATTTTGGATAAAAACGAAAGTTAAATTTCATTTTGCCGGAAAACTTGTTCAGTTTTGCCGGAAAATCCGGCGATTGTCAAGCGGTATAGCATAGGGGCGAAAACTGCTTGAAAAGCGAGCCCCGCGCGCTCGTTCCGGCCGCGGAGAAAAAGCTGAACGGCGTTCAGTTTTGCGGCGGTTTTATTCGCCGTTCCGAAGCGCTTTCTGAGCAGAACCGTTTTATAGGATAACACACTCTTTTGCAAAATGGAACAGATTTTTTCCTTTTCGTGAAAAATTTTGCTCCGCAGGAGGCAGGGCGGCGCGTTATCGGCGCCGAAATCAACGCGATGAAGGAAAACATTCAATCCTTAGAGTATTTTGAAGTACCCCTTGCCAAAAGCGGACCTTATCGCCTTTCTTCACGCTTCAGCGCGCGGATATCCTCACCCTCGAAGCGCAGGAGCGTATATTCCCCGCGCAGGCGCGAGGCTATCTGCTGGGAATAACGGCGGGCAACGTCGTCGAGACTGAGATTGGAGCTTATGATGGTCTTTTTTCCCGTCCTCAGGCGGGTGTTTATAAGGTCGTACAGCACGCTCTGGGTGAAGCTCGTGGTCATCTCCGTGCCGAGGTCGTCTATTATAAGGAGGTCGCAGGACATATAGCGGCGGATGTCCGCGCGCGTTTCCTCAATGTCCTCCGAATGATCGAAATGCTCGTCCTCAAAGCGCGAAAAAATACTCACCGCCGTGTCGTAGACGACGGACCAGCCGTTTTCGGAGACTACTCTGGCGATGCAGGTGGAGAGAAAGGTTTTGCCGAGCCCGGGCGCGCCGCTCATGAAGAGATTATCGCGTTCACCGCCGAATTTCCGCGCGTATTGCAGGCAGATTTCGTAGACTATCTCCATGCGCTCGCGCGGGCTGCCCGCGCCGTTTTTCGACGCGGCGGGGTAATAGTTCAGGTCGAAGGTGTCGAAGCTTTCCTCGCCGAGCTTGAGAAGCTTTGAAAGCTCTATGCGCTGCTCGTCAGCGTAGAGCTTCATGAGGCATGAGCAGGGCTTCGTGCCGACGAAGCCCCGGTCGGAGCATTTTTCGCAGCGGGGCTTCTCATCGAGGCAGTCCGGCGCGAAACCGGCGCCGGCCATAAGCTCGGCACGTTCGGCCTGAAGAGAGAGATTTTCCAGCATAACGCTTCTCAGCGCGTCCTCGGGATTTCTCGCGCCGCCGTCCAGCGCGGCGAGCGCGGCCTTGGCGAAGGAAGCGGAAAGCTCCGAGTCTATCTCCTTAACCCTCGGCAGGCGGGAATAAAGCTGCGCGCGAAGGCGGGATAGGCGCGCCTCGTCCTGTCTGTTAAGTTTCTCAAGGCGCTCTATCGCGCGCCCGAGCAGTTTTCCGTCAAGCGACATTGTCTCGCCTCCATGGTTATTTGCGGATTAAACTCGGTTTCTCCGCAGCAGCGTCTGCCGGGGTCTTGTCCCCGGCGGAGTATTTTTTGTTAAACGCAATATGGTTGATTAATGTAACTGCCCGCCGTAGGGGCCGGCGCCCACGACGTTCCGTCCGAGCATAGCACGGTCGGTCTATTTCGCATAGAGCGATTGGCCTTTTTTCGCTCCCCTTGGATGCGCCGCACCTTTTTCGCTCCCCTTGGATGTGGTCGGCACCATTTTCGCTCCCCTTGGATAAGGGGAGCTGGCGGCGACGCGCAGCGGAGACGTCTGAGGGGTGGAAGGTTACGCGAGGGCGGAACCTATATGGTTGATGCGAAGCCTGACGACCTCTCAGTCACGGGCATTGCCCGTGACAGCTCCCCTTATCCAAGGGGAGCGAAGGCGCAGCCCTGTTTGCTCCACTTGCAGGGGAGCAAACGCGCTTCGCAGCCCCTCAAGCTGCGCCCGGAATCATTGATTTAGCAAAATCAGATTGTGCTAAATTAAATTTGATCATGTTATATCGAATTATGCTTATCGGGCTGAAATCCACACAATATCAGGAATTTTTCAGCTTATCGCGATATTTTTTCAGCTCCTCGATATCGTCATCCCCGCCGGAGCGTTTAGCGGCGGCATTGCGCGCGGAGACGGGCGCGGCGGCGCTCTTTTTGTCGCCCTCGCGGACGGCTTCCTCCGTTCTCAGGCCCTTTTCCGCCCAGCTCGCGAGTATCGCGTCCATATATTTCCACGCAAGACGCCCCGTATTCGTAACCGTCTTGTCGTAGGCGAGCATGACGAGCTCGATGGCATAGCCCCGCTCCGCCCATGCGCTGAGATACCTGTCCTCCGTAGGGCTGAGGGCGCGGCCGTCAATCCCAAGGCGGCGGCGAAGCTCGTTTTTCGTGCGTTTGGCTATCTCGCTCTGCTTTATGTACTCCGTCGCGGCCTCAAGCGTGCGAACCTCGCGGTTTGCCCAGCGGTAGGCTTCGCGCTTTATATCGCGCATCGCGGGGCGCTTTCCCGGGCCGTATTTCCGCTCGCACTCCTGCGTACAGTGAGAAACGAGCAGCATAATAACCTCCGTCGGCAGGCCGAGATAATCGTAAAAGCCGAAAAGGTCTGCAAGCTCGCGCGGCTTGAGGACGTTTCCGATAATCTTCTGAACCTCATCCACGAGCGCGGAAAATTCGGGGCTGCCTTCGGCATAGCTGCAAATCTCCTCCGCGGAATATTCCGGCGGGACATCCGGTTTTTCAACGTAACGCCTCTCCCGTGCCGCGTCCGGCGCGGCGCCCGCAGGCGCGGAGACGAGCCCGAGACGGCGCAGCGTATTGAAGGCGCCGCGGCCCCCGTCTTTAAGGCGGAGCCTTTGCGCGGCGTCGCCGGCATCGAGCCTGCCGCCGTTTTTGAGGATGTAGATATAAAGCAGCGCCGCTTCCGCGTCCGCCGCGTCGATAAGCTTCTGCGCCGCGTCAGAGCCGATTGAAAGGCTCTGCGGCAGAACGTTTTCCCATTTTCCCGTTTTCTCCGCCCCCTTCCGCCGTTAGTCCATCGTTAGAATTATATTTTATCATATTTTGGCCCGTTTTATCAATACTCGGCAGAGCAAAAATCTCGGTTTTTGCAGGGATGCATATTGCGGTCGGCTTGTCGCACAAAGTATTTGCCGACAAGCTGACCGGGACGGCTGAAATCAGCCGTCCCGGTCTTTTGTCTGCGGGTCTGCCGCCTCGATTTTCGCGTAAACCTCGGGCAGCGCGGCGGCGAGGTCTATCGACTTCATGTCCGGGCCCGTCCAGATGTGGAAGCTCGTGGCCTCGGAGGCAAGGCTTCCCTCATAGTACAGCTCGTAGCTCAGCTCCAGCTTCTTCGGCGCGTGGAAGCTTATGCGCGTTTTTATCGTGACCTCGCCCGGATAGTGGACGGGCGCGCGGTATTTTATATGCAGGTCTACAAGCGGCGGATTTATCCCGCGCGAGGACATATCCTTAAAGGAAAAGCCCATTTTTTCAAAGAAATCCATCCGCGCGGCCTCGTACCATACGGCGAAGACGGAGTGGTGCGCCGTGTGCATCATGTCGCAGTCGGGATAGCGGACGGCGATAACGGTTTCGGTAGTCATGGCCTCAGCCCCTTTCGCCGCCTATTGTATCAAAACGCGCCGCCCGCGTCAACGGCTTAGCCAGGCTAAGCGAGGACGAGCGAAACGCATTCCGCGAAAATCTCCGCCGCGCGCTCCGCCTCCGCGAGCGTGTTGCCGTCCGTGCCGATTTCTACGAGCAGATAACCCGGCGCGGCGTGCTCGTTGTAGCGCTCGCCCGTTATGAGCAGCGGCTCGGCGAGGCCGGGGTAACGCTCCTCAAGCGCGGCCTGAATTTTCAGCGCGAAGGAAAGGTTATCGCGCCATGTGTCGAAGCTGAGGCCGCCGGAGCCCGTCGCGGCAATTATCATTATTTTCGCGCATTCCGTCCCGTCCGGCAGGGTGCAGACGCGGCGGACGGCGCTTCCGTCGGGCGCGTAGAGCGCGTCGCGGTGTATATCGAAGACCGTTTTTATCGTCGGGTACGCGCCGAGATAGCGCTGCGCGGCCTCCAGCGAGCGCGAGTAGGAGCCGGAGTAGCTCGGATAGTCGTACAGCTCGCGGTCGTGCAGGACGTGGAAGCCCGCCGCGCCGAAGGCTTCCGCCAGAACGTCGCCCACGCGGACGACGCTTTTGGTTTTGTCGCTCGTGCGGGAGCGGTCGCTTTCCTCGTAAGCGCCGCCCTCCTGCGAATAGGCTTCGCTGCCGTGGGTATGGAGAATGAGTATCTGCGCCGCGTCGCGCGGGACGGAGAAAGGAAGCGGCGCTGTCAGCAGCGCCGCGAGGTCGGGGTCGAGGCCGCTTTTGTCCGTGACTGAGGGGATTGCGGGCGGCGCGGCGGGCTTCATGGTGGGATTGGCGCGCGCGGGGCGTTTTTTCGGCTGCGGCGCGGCGCTTTCGGCGCTGAGCTCTATCGCGGAATAGTCCGCAGCTTCGGCGGGAAGGCTGCTTTCCGCGCAAAGGGGAGCGTCCGGGGCCGCGTCCTGCGGGAAAATGAGCGCCGTCACCGCGCCGGAGGAGCCGAGCTCACGCAGGCCGTGACACAGCGCGCCGAACGCGCCGGGCGTCGCCGTGAGCTTGACCGCGGCGCAGACCGAAGCGGCGGCGAGAAGCTTGTAAACATATTTTTTCATTGTATCACCTACTGCCAATTATATGCCGTGCTCATGCTTGTAAGAACGAAAAATATATGCTACAATAGTCGCAAAATGAAAAGCGGCAATCAGCCGCATGCAGAAAAGGAGAAATCAAAATGTACTCTTACACGACAGAAGGAACCTGCTCCCGGCAGATTAATTTCGAGCTGGAGAACGGCGTTATCAAATCCGTCGAATTCGTGGGCGGCTGCCCGGGGAACCTGCTGGGCATATCGCAGCTCGTCGCCGGGATGAAGGCGGAGGACGTAATCTCCCGCTTCGAGGGCGTCCACTGCGGCTACAAGCCCACCTCCTGCCCCGACCAGCTCTCCAGAGCGCTGAAGCTGGCGCTTGAGAAAGAGGCGGCAAATGCTTAAACGCTTCTGGGCGGGCTTCCGCGCGCTATTCGGCGCGCAGGACATGACGGTGGGAAGCCCCGTCGTCTGCCTCCTCAAATTCTCCGTTCCCCTGCTCATCGGCAACTTCGCGCAGATGCTTTACAGCACGGTGGACTCCATCATCGTCGGCAAATACGTCGGCGACCTCGCGCTGGCTGCCGTCGGCGTGAGCGGCCCTATACAGAATATGTTTCTTATCCTCTTCATGGCTATCGGCACGGGCGTCACCGTTATGGTCGCGCAGTATTACGGCGCGAAGGAGCTCGATAAGCTCGGCTACGCCATCGGAAACGCCATCACGCTCATCATTATCGCCACGGTATTCATAACGGCCTGCGGCGTCCCGCTCGCCGGGCCTCTGCTCAGGCTTATCAGGACGACGGACGACGTTTTCGACATGGCGAAGGTATACCTCGTCATCATGTTCCTCGGCTCGCTCGGAAACGGCTTTTACAACATCATTTCCGGCATCCTGCGCGGCCTCGGTGAGGCCATTTTCCCGCTCATAATCCTTTTGATGACGACGGTTCTGAACATCGTTCTCGACCTGTGGTTCATCGCGGGGCTCGGCTGGGGCATCGCGGGCGCTGCGTGGGCGACCATCATTTCCCAGACGCTTTCGGGTCTTATCTGCCTCGTGCGTCTTTTCCGCATGAAGGACGTCGTCACGATAAAGCCGAGCCTTATGCGGCTGAGGAAGTTCTATTCCGGCAAAATCATCGCTCTGGGCCTGCCCTCCGG
>JAEEUX010000134.1 GCA_016290695.1 Oscillospiraceae bacterium | reverse complement strand
GTATGAAACGCCGGAGGCGATGCGCGAGCTGTGCGATGCGTACAACTTTGCCGTTGGTGAAGGCAAGGTGGATCCACTGTTGATCATCCCGTGCTTTATCCACGATTTCCTCTGTATTCATCCGTTCATCGACGGTAACGGCAGAATGTCGCGTCTGCTTACAACGCTGCTGCTCTATCGCTGCGGGTATGAGATCGGCAAGTATATCTCGCTGGAAGCCAAGATCGCGCGGACAAAAGAAAGCTATTATGATGCGCTGGAGGCCTCACAGACCGGCTGGCACGAGGGCAAGGACGATCCAACCGCATTTATCAAATACCTGTTGGGAACAATCATCGCGGCATACCGTGATTTTGAAGAACGGATGGAGCTCGTTGCCTCTTCTCCTCTTGATACAGTGCGCAACGCCGTGAAAACGAGAATTGGCAAATTTACGAAAGCTGAAATCGCCGAGCTTGTCACTTCAATGAGCGCCACGTCGGTTGAACGCCATCTCCGGGCGCTCTGTGCCAGCGGCGAGATCGAAAAGCGCGGCGGCGGGCGATCCACTTACTATATCCGTAAGACAATCTAATCCATCACGCTGATGGTTCGGATTCTCGATAATACCCCTGAGCGTCTGCAGGCACCGCTGGCTGCGATAAGAGAATCATTTGTATATGTGTGTAACATGGATGACTGTACCGTTCATGTGGCTTTGCGTGTTAACTCGGTGACTTGCAGCGAAGTTGTAGTTTCCAATCTTGATCACAACGGAATAAGAAGTCGACATCGAATAAAAGACCAGTCTGTACTCCTCCGTGTTTCATCAATCAAACTGCGCCGCCAAGGCAAAATCACGAAAAAGCAAGTTCGCAAACCGAGAATCTGCACGAAAAAGCAAGTTGGCTCTCTCATGCCAGTCAAAAACTGCCTTGCAAATAAAATGCTCCGCTCCATCACGCAGCGGGACGTGCAGAAATTCTACAACGCGCTGGGGCGTAAGACATACAAAGCAAGCGACGGAAGCGAGCGCAGCCTTGCCGACGCCACAGTGCGCGGCGTCCACATGCTGCTCCACGAGATCATGGAAGCGGCGGCGCGTTGGAGGTGGGCAATCCGAAAACCGAAAAAGGAACGCGCACGATCCTGCTGCCAGCAAGCACGCTCCACGTGCTGAAGGAGCGGCGCAAGACAGCGCTGACCGAATGAATCTTCCCCAGTCTGCTGGAGCCGGAGAAACCGACGGCACCAAGCGCAGCGTATCACCGACTGAAAGTGATACTCAAAGACGCAGGTCTCCCGGACATCCGCTTCCACGACCTTCGCCATACCTTCGCCACGACCGCCCTGGAGCACGGCATGGACGTGAAAACGCTCTCCACCATCATCGGTCACATTTCGTCGGCTACGACGATTGACATCTACAGCCACATCACCGGCGCCATGCAGCAGGCGGCGCAGAAGATCGAGCGCGGGATCGGCCACAGCGAGGCGTACGAGCCCCACGAGACGCCAGGGGACCAACTTCCCGCAGAGGACGGAAAACCGCCTGTAAGCCCGCCGTTCGCCCCGTACAAGGGCAAGGTGCGCAAACCCGGCACCGGCGGGATCTACGAGCTGGGCGACCACCTCTTTGAGGGCCGCTACTCTCCCACCAGCGCACAGGGTAAGCGCGAGGTGCACACCGTCTATGCCAAGACGAAGGAAGAGTGCGAAGCGCTGTTAAAGCAGATGATCGCCGCGGTGCGGGAGCGGATCAAGGAGGAAAAGCGGCAGATGAAATTACTGATAACTGCTGGGAGATAAGATGTCCAGCAAAAGAGGTCATCCCTACAAAATGGTGATGACCTCAAAATATTGGAGCCGCAAAATCTGCGGCACAGTAGACAAAGAAATACGATTTCTTTTTTCTTAATGGCTGTTGACGAACTATCATTGGAATGATATAATTCAGATGTATCATCCCAATGATAGGAGAAAACCGCCATGGAAAATATCACTCTGTTTCACGGAAGCAATCAAGTTGTTGAAGCGCCGGAGCTGTCACAAGGAAATATTCATAATGATTACGGGCGGGGATTCTATTGCACCCAGATCGAGGATATGGCAAAGGAATGGGCATGTAAAAACCAAAAGGACGGTTTTGTAAATCGTTATGAATTGGATATGGATGGACTGCGTGCCTTGAATCTGTGTGACGGTAACCACACTGTTCTGAACTGGATCGCCATTCTGCTGAAGAACAGGACCTTCCGCCTTCGCTCGCCGATTGCAATTGACGCCAGAGAGTATCTGATTGAGCATTTTGCAATCAATATCACATCTTACGATGTCATCGTAGGCTATCGGGCAAATGATTCATACTTTCAGTATGCGGAATCCTTTGTGGAAAACACCTTGCCCCTGCGCAGCCTGAACAGAGCATTAACGCTGGGCAAACTCGGACTGCAAACTGTCCTTGTATCTGAAAAGGCATTCAAACAGATCCGTTTCATTGACGCAGAGCCGGTAAATAAAACGATTTATTACCCGAAGTTTTTTGAACGGGACACGAATGCAAGGCAGACCTATGTGGCCGAGATTGCAAAAAGTAGATCCTATCGAGATGATATCTTTGTGCTGGATATTCTGAGAGAGGAGATGGCAAACGATGACCCACGCATACAGCGAATCTTATTTGAGTGATGCCAAGGATCGGTTGTCACAGTTTTTCGATTATCTGATCAACGACTGTGGCATGAAAGCGGATTGGGTAGCGTCGATCTTTCTCTCCTCCGGGTATGCTGAGCAGTTTGAGCGGGGCAACCCGGCGATCCTCGCAGGCATGTCCGGCATTGAGCTGGCAAGGGTCGTCGTGGAAGCGACCTATAAAAAGAAAAAGCTGCCGGAACCGCGTTATTCCGAAGGGCTTTCTCCTGAGTATTGGGCCGGCTGGGCGTTGGCGGAATATCAGTGGTACAGCGGAAAGCGTTTCAAGGATATCTTTGAGCATGTGAAGCTGTCTGAAATTATTCCCATGTACTTGGTATACCACGAGATGGATGTCTCAAAATTCATCGAGACGATGGATGAGAAGTGTGCGATAGCATTGCCGGAATGCAGATTGAAAAAGCTACGAGAAAGTCGAGGCCTGTCACAGTCAGAGCTCGCGAAGAGATCCGGCGTCAGCCTTCGATCCATTCAGATGTATGAACAGCGTGTCAACGACATCGATAAGGCTCAAGCACAGACGATATACAAGCTGTCGCGTGTGATAGGCTGCGCGATAGAGGATTTGCTGGAAAAGCCGATGGAATAATTACACATTTGAATTAACTTTGTAGTGAGGGAGCCGATATGACTGAAAGACAAAAACAAATAGAGCTGTTGCTTAGAAGAACAATCCTCCATTTTAACAAAAAAAGAACAGTATTTATTGAAGAATCATTTATGTGAACGATGCATATGCGCTCGCTTTGCTATGTACTTAGAGAGAACGATATCTCGCTCCATTTTTTCCGATTATACAACAGATATCGAATACGATAAAGGAATGGGTGGTAACGATTACAGAAAAAAGAAAGTATTTGGACATGATGCATACTTAGATTTAATCGCCCACAAAAGAGGATACGATGATATAATTGGGTACGATAATCTATTTGCTGTTGAATTTAAATGGCAAGGCAACGATTTTGATCAAGACAAAGAGCGATTGAGGGCGTTAGTAGACAACGAGAATGGTTTTGGTTATAGGGCTGGCTTTGCAATTAGAATAAGTTATGAGCCAGCCAACTCTATTGGCAGACTAATAATTGAAGACAGCTATTATAACGATAACGATTTTTAGTCATAATGGAGAAATAAGTGCCCATTTATAACAGGTTGGATTCCAGAACTGTGCCACAGTCAACAAAAAATAGCAAAAATCCTCTGGGATCGACGATCTCAGAGGATTTTTGGTCCGAGTGACAGGATTCGAACCTGCGGCATCGTGCTCCCAAAGCACGCGCGCTACCAACTGCGCTACACCCGGTTATTTGGTTTTGGCTGCGGTTCGGTTTTTGCTCGCAACGCGGTTATTATACAACAAATTCCCCCGCTAGGCAAGCGATAGGCGCAAAATTTTCTCAAGCTTCCCCCCCGGGCTCTGCGGCGATTGAAAAATGCGCGGCGCTATGGTATACTAGAACAGTCTTCTCTTTTAACATGTGCACATCCAGTTATCAGCATCACAATCTATTGTTGAATAAGCCGATATTACTAATGTGCCTACCTCCTCAAAATGAAATATTAAAGTTATTTTGCTGCGTTCACGTCACGTGGTTTCATGTCAGCTCTTTCCACGTAGCGGAAAGGTATGGTTATAATAGTGAATCAAAGAACTATTTCTGATATTTCTGACTTTATATTTGTGAGTGATGTTCCTCAAGTAAGCGACATTATCCTGGTTCCTGGTACTTCTCAATCTGCAATAACTGAAAAAGCATCACAATTATTCCTCGCTGGTTTTTCTAAGTATGTACTGCCATCAGGCATGTACTCAAGTAAGGTCGGAAAGTTTGCAGCTGATAAAATAGATAATAAACGATACGCAGGCGACTTTTCTACGGATTTTGAGTACTGTAAGTTTGTTCTGATGGAAAACGGCGTACCGGAGAATGCCATCATCTGTGAAGACAAGTCAACCAACACGATGGAAAACGCGGAGTATTCAGCTGCCGTTTTAAAGGATCTGGGAATAGTTGTCAGAAAGGCCATCCTATGTTGTCAAGCATTTCACGCTCGCAGAGCATTTATGTCATATTCGCTTTTTTTCCCTAATACTGAGATTTTTGTTGTTCCAACAGATACACAGGGCATAACAAAGAAAGACTGGTTTTTGCAAGAAAACAGCTATCGAAGAGTAATGAGTGAGCTCTATAAATGTGGGACATATTTCCTGGATTATGATATCTGTAATCCATAATCAGCCTTGCTACGAAGAGCGGAAAGCATGAGTTGTCAGCAGAAACACTGAGAACTAACCGCAAGGCAATCAGTATACTTTAAATGCTGCTTTTTCTCCCCGCTTCGCGGGAGCCGAAAAAATTCCATTCATTAATAACCACACGGGGAGGCGGAACCATGGACGCCGGCAAAATCATCGCTATGCTCGAAAAAGAATACCCCGACGCGCTTTGCTCGCTTGACTACGAAAAGGACTACGAGCTGCTTTTCGCGACGCGTCTTGCCGCTCAGTGTACCGACGAGCGCGTGAACAAGGTCACGCCCACGCTTTATTCGCGCTACCCGACGCTTGAGGCGCTCGCGGAGGCGAAGCTCGAGGACATAGAAGAAATCATCCGCTCCTGCGGCTTTTATCACACGAAGGCGAAGGACATCATCGCCGCCGCGCAGATGCTCATCTCGGAGTTCGGCGGCGTCGTGCCCGGCGACATGGACTCGCTGCTCCGGCTGCCCGGCGTGGGGCGCAAGACAGCGAACATCATCATAGGGGACGTTTACCGCAAGCCCGCCGTGGTTACGGACACGCACTGCATACGTCTTGCCAACCGCATGGGGCTGGCTTCGTCGAAGGACCCGTACAAGGTCGAAATGCAGCTCGCGGCGGTCATCCCGCCGGAGAAGCAATCGGACTTTTGCCACAGGCTTGTTCTGCACGGACGCGCCGTCTGCACGGCGAGGAAGCCTATGTGCGACAAGTGCGCCGTGAAGGATTATTGCGCGAAGAAGATTTAAGGCGACGGGATTTTACACAACGAGGAGCAAAGAATGGAAATCAGAGAGCTTCACGAGAAAGACCTCAAATCGCTCATAAAGCTATATACTCAGTTAGACCAAATCAATGAAGACCTGAGCTACGAAAAGTCTCTTTCCATCTGGAAAAATGAAATTGAACCAAACGGCAGTATAAAATACTTCGGCGCGGTGGAAAACGGGCGCGTTGTTTCAAGCTGCTATTGCGTAATAATTCCTAACCTCACCGTTTTCAGCAGGCCGATTGGCTTCATCGAAAACGTCGTTACGGACGCCGGGTTCAGGAGGCAGGGGCTTGCCAAAAAAGTCATAGGTGAAGCCGTAAAATTTGAAAAAGAGCGCGGCTGCTACAAGGTCATACTCCAAAGCGGAAAGAAAAGGGCCGAAGCCCACAAATTATATGAGAGCATGGGCTTTAGCGGAGATACAAAGAAAGCCTTTGACCTGAGATTTCCCCTATAAAATGTTTTCAATTCAAAACTGCGCTTCTCGCGGGCGTCGCGCCCTGCGATGGGGCGGAAACATATAAGCTTTCGTGGGCCGGGGGCTTGCCCCCGGCATATTGGACTCTTGTCTCATGTATAAAAGAAAGTAAGCACCCCTCGTAGGGCGCGTTGAGAACAAACAAAATGGGATGCAGCAATTCAAATACTGCATCCCATTCATTTTGCTTTTTTCAGCCTTGCTCCACCGCGTCGGGCGCGTTTGCAAGCTCTGAGCTCTTCCCTGTTTTCAGGCGCGAGCGGCGGTTTGCCACTATCGTTATAAAGAGTATCGCAAGCAGCAGCACGCCCTCGACGGACTGGGAAATATGGCTGTCGGACATGCCCATGAGCGAGAGGCCGTAGACTATGATGGTGATGGATATCGAGCCGAGAATGACCTTATAAAACTTCGCAGATGAGCCGCCCGTGACGAGAACGCCGCCGAAGAAAATCGCCATTGCGACCTTCATTTCCAGGAACGCTCCCATCGTCTGCGTCGTGCCGCCGACGGTTGCCATCGAGAAAACCGCGCCGAAGCCCGCCATAAGGCCGGAGAGTGCGAAAACTATGAGCTTCATTCTGCTCACCGGGATGCCCACGGCGCGCGCCGTCGTCTCGTTCTCGCCAATCGCGCGGCTGTAACGCCCGAGCTTCGTGAACTCAAACAGATACGCGATTATCGCCGCGATTATGACGAAGGCTACGATTCTGAACGCCGAACTCGTTATAAAACGCATGGACTCCGGGATATACTCGACGCCGATGCCGGTCTGGATATAGTTGACTATGCCGCGCAGGCCGATGAGCATCGCAATCGACAGCGTAAAGGACGGAACCTTGCACTTACTCACAAGGAAACCGTTGAATAGGCCAATAAG